>JACCTF010000878.1 GCA_013812565.1 Pyrinomonadaceae bacterium
GTTTACTTGTCACCTGTCACTTTTGAGTCAGTATCACCCCGCTCGGCGGCGACTGGCACGCGAGCGACGAACTCGCCGAAGTCTTGCGAATCGTTGATGAATCCGCCTTGGCGTACCAGTTGACGCCGACGGCGACGTGCATCGAAGGCGAGTGGGATGAAGTCATGTCGCTCGTCAAGCGTTGCCATGAGCGCGTCCGCGAGATGAGCGCGCACGTCGTGACGACAATTAAGATTGAAGATGAAGAAGGCGCGACCGGCAAGCTGACGAGCAACGTCCGCTCAATCGAAGAGTGTCAAGCAACGCTTTGACTTGCGCCCGATCTTCAGGCGACAGGTTTGATATTGCTTCAAGAATCTCGGTTACGCTCATTATCTTTCTCCTCATTGCTTTGGGTTTGCCGTTAAGCAGCGTGAATTGACGATTTTATTATACCGACCGGAGCGCGGCCGCTTAAAACTCCACTTGACAACTCTCCGCGGGAGAGGTAGAAGCCTACCGAAATCAGAAACAAGTGGCAGTTGTTTTGATCGACAACACGCGGAGCGCGCCGCCGCGAGATTGCTCGTATAAATCTGAGGGCGCTTGCCTCCAAAACACCGCATCACAACCAGAGCGAATCGACACGATGGAAGATGAAACCAGAGCTCGCGGTGCGGGTGGCACACCGGGCGGCATAGGAGAGTTTCTTCTTGGACTGGCGATGGCAGTTGCCGGAGCCTATCTCCTTACCAACCGGGTGTCGGTAACAAGCGGATACTGGTCTCTGTGGGGCTACAATTCATTCGGCATGTCGCTGGTGCCGCTCGTTTTCGGCATCGGGATTCTGTTCTTCAACGGCAAGTCGATAGCGGGTTGGCTGTTATTGTTTGTCGGCACAATCATCATTCTCGCGGGCATCCTGATGAACCTTCAAATCTACTTTCAGCCGACAAGCCTCTTCAACACCATAGTGATGTTAGTGCTCCTCGCCGGAGGCATCGGACTGGTGGCGCGGTCCCTTAGTTCTCACTAACTGATAATCAGACGACCGCTGTCCACTCAGTGAAACCAGGCTCGCAGTTTCGCGCTTCGCAAATCGTCGCAAGCAAGAAATCAACTTCGGGTAAAAACGAAACCGCACCGATGAAGATCACAAATATAGAAGCGACATGGTTGCGCTACCAAATCCCCGAATCCGGGCAGCACACCAGCGACTTCGGCCGCCTCACAACTTTTGACATGACTCTTGTCCGCATCGATACGGATGAAGGGCTTACGGGTTACGGCGAAGCCAAGGCAGCAGTCGGCAGCGCCGGGATTAACGCGCCGGTTGTGGCAGTCGTAAATGAGGAACTGCGCCCGCTGCTTGTGGGCCAAGACCCGCGTAACATCTCCGGTTTATGGGAACGCATGTACAATGGGGTGCGCAGCGGTTACGCCATCCAGCGTGGACGCGCCTTCCCCGAACTCGGTCGGCGCGGCTTGCGTATATGCGCCATCAGCGGAGTCGATATGGCACTGTGGGACATCCTCGGCAAAACTCTCGGAGTGCCTGTCTACCAACTGCTGGGCGGTCGCTCGCGCGAGCGTGTTACCGGGTATGCCTCGGGCGGCTGGGCCGATGCCGCGCATATCGGGGAACAATTACTCAACACGATCAAGCCCGGAGGGTTCTCGGCGGTGAAGATGCGCGTCGGTGCAATGGACGGCGAAGTTGAGACTTCGATTGAGCGCGTACGCGCCGCACGTTATGCGCTCGGCCCGAGCGTGCGCCTGATGGTCGATGCGCATGGCACGTTCGATCCGCGTTCGGCGCGCCGCTTCTGTCGCGGCGTTGAAGATTGCAACTTGAGTTGGTTTGAAGAGCCGACGAGCGCCGACGATGTGCGCGGGATGGCTGAGGTACGCTCTGCCACCGACATTCCCATTGCCGCGGGCGAAAGCCTTTTCACCCGGTTCGATTTCAGGGACTTGATCGGAGCTTGCGCCGCAGACATCCTGCAACCCGATCCGGCGATTGCGGGCGGCATCACTGAAGTCGTGCGTATTGCGGCGTTGGCATCAGCTCATCAATTGACTCTCGCTCCTCATTTGTGGGGTTCCGCCCTGCTCTTCGCTTCGGGTTTACACATCGCCGCTGCAGTACCGAACTGCGTGACGCTTGAGTATTCGATGGGCTTCAATCCGATGCTGCGTGAATTAGTCCAAGAGGATTTTGTGATCAATGGTGGAGAGGTTGAGATTCCCGACCGGCCAGGTTTGGGCGTCACGGTTAATGATGATTTCGTCGAACGCTACGCTGTCAGCCGCAACAACTGAATCGAACAGGGATGGACAGGATCAATCAGCGCCACGTCAGGAGGGTGAGATGAGAGAAGTTAAAGTACAAGTAAATCTGATAAATGCTATTGATGAAGCCCTTGCCCGACGTGGACAACTGTCCGCTGATCAGATACGCAGTTATAAGGCAGACGCGTTAGTAGATACTGGATCAGTCTCCTCTGTAATACCGATCTACGTTGTACAGCAGCTTGGATTAGCTTTGGTGAGAAAGACCCGCGCTGAGTACGCCAGCGGTTCGCAGGAGAATGTTGATGTTACCGAAGTGGTGGGGATTGACATTAACGGGCGACGAGCCACTGAAGAGATGTTAGTTCTGGGTACAGAGGTGCTAATCGGTCAAACGGTACTGGAACGACTTGATCTACACGTCGATTGCGCAAACAACCGTTTGATTCCTAACCCGGCCCACCCGGATCAGCCTGTATTGAAAATTAAACAACTTAAAAGTGATAGGTGACGAGTGACAAGCAAGAGAA
>JACCTF010000885.1 GCA_013812565.1 Pyrinomonadaceae bacterium
ATTTATCAAAGGTGACATCAAGGTGCTTGCACCTGTCCGGGGGCGCTACTTTTCAGAAGTACAATGTTCACCGCCTTAAACATTCTTATCGTTTTTCTGCTCGTCTTCGCCAACGGTTTCTTTGTCGCTTCGGAGTTCGCGCTCGTCGGTGTGCGCCGTTCCCGCATCGCGACGCTTGCAGACGCAGGCGACCGGCGAGCACAACGTTTATTAGGTCTTGTCGACAACCTTAACGCCTACATCTCCGCCACCCAACTCGGCATCACGATCGCTTCGCTCGCGCTCGGGTGGATCGGCAAACCGGCGATCGCGCATCTACTCGAAGTGCCGCTTGAGGGTCGCGTCTCCGAGACAGTGCTGCATACGATCTCTTTCACCATCGCGTTTTCCATTATCACCTTTCTGCACATCGTGCTCGGCGAGCTTGCACCCAAGACGCTCGCGCTCGAACGAGCCGAAAAGACGGCGCTGGCGATTGCCTGGCCGATGCAAGCTTTCTACAAGGTATTCTCCTGGCCGATACGGCTGCTGGATTGGGCGGGCACACGCACCGTGCGCCTTTTCGGGCTCCACCCTTCAGGCGAGCACGCTTCCATCTACACGGCGGAAGAGCTGCGCGGGCTGATCGACGTGTCGCGGAAGAGCGGACATCTTGAGGAGGATGAGCAGAAGTTGATCAACCGGGTCTTTGACTTCACCGACGCCGAAGTGCGCGAAGCGATGGTGCCGCGCATGGCGGTTGATGCCATACCCGTGACGGCGACGTTGGAAGAGACCAAGCAGGCTTTTCGCAGTTTGGGCTACTCACGTCTGCCGGTGTATCGCGAGCGACTCGACGATGTGGCAGGCGTGTTGTTCAGGAAGGACTTCGAGCCGTACCTGGAGCCGCATCACCCCGCGGAGTTTAACTTGGAGAAGTTGCTGCGCCCGCCGATGTTCATGCTGGCGAGGGCGCGGCTCGGTGCGGCACTCAAGCAGATGCAAGCGGCGCGCACACATATAGCCTTTGTGATCGATGAACACGGCGGGCTGGAAGGCATCGTCACGCTCGAAGACGTGCTCGAGGAGATCGTCGGCGACATCAACGACGAATACGATGAGGAGATGCGCTCGCAGATCGTGAAAGAGAATGACACGTACCTGCTAGACGGCATGCTCGCTGTGCGCGATGCCAACCGCCACTTCCATCTGCACCTGCCGGAAGATGCCGGCTACACCACGCTAGCCGGGTTCCTGCTGGCGCAAACCGGACGCTTGTTGCAAGTCGGTGAGGTCGTTGAGTACGACGGCGCGCGCTTCACGGTGGAACGTGCGGATCATCGCCGCATCCGGCGGATACGCTTCACGCATGCGACGAACGGCAAGCGCGAAGCGGCGGACACAAAGCGCCAAGCAGCCGGCGTATAAGCACATCTGCTTCGAGCTTAGCTCTCGCTAAGGTCGAGACAAAGACTTAAAGACTTGATGCGTGGTTGGTATACCAACAAGGCGCCGGTGCAAGCTTTGTTTCCACAAGCCGCAGATTACCCCTTTCGTGCGACGAATCGCGAAGTCTCAATTTATGTGACCTAATCTGATCGTTGCGAGATGAGTCACAAATCACCACAATCTGCCTCGGCTGAGTTTGCCATTGTTCGTCAGAGTACCGAACTCACAGTCCGCTACCTCAACAATGTACCGAGAGCCAGGTCGAAGCCCGGGCACCGTACGTATGGAAAGCGGCGATGGCAGCTTGAGATCAAAGCTTCGCACCGCTTGCGCCCGCCCTCTGTTACCGTGTGCGCTACAACCGGAGTCACTTGGTGGTACAATCAGGGCACTACATATAAAACGGCATTCTCTCCAAAACGGTAACCGGCAGTCTAACAGCCAAAGAAAGGTTTCAAAGATCATGGTCAGTTCAACCTCAAGTGGCGCTTTCCGCCATGTCGCAACTTTGTGCGCCGTCCTCGCGATGACGATCTTTGTCAACGCGCAACAAACCACCCCGGCTCAGAGCGGGCAACCGCAGCAAACCAATTCCACCCAATCCGGGCAGCAAACCAACCCACCGGCGCAACCCGAACAGCAAACTAATCCTTCGCAAAACAGGCAGCAATCTGACACGACTCAGCAGCAGCAACAACCTGCACAAGCCGGACAGCAACCGCAGCCGACCGAACAGACTCAACAGCCGACACAGCAGACCGGCCAGCCGACGACACAGACGGGGCAGCAGCCGACCACCACAACCGAGCAACAATCCACTCCCGCTCAAACCAACACGACCAGCGATTCCACTTCAACATCCCCCGGATCGCAGACAGGGATGCAACGCAGCATGGCCGGCGGTATGGGCGGCGGCGACCTCGTGGAGACGGCGATGAAGGCGGGTAATTTTAACACCCTGGCTAAAGCGCTAGAGGCCGCCGGCTTGGTTGAGACACTTAAGAGCGGAACCTATACGGTCTTTGCTCCAACCGATGAGGCGTTTGCCAAGTTGCCGGCGGGCACCCTCGATGACCTGCTCAAACCCGAGAACAGAGAGCGGTTGCGGAGCATCCTGACCTATCACGTGGTTCCCGGCAAACTGGCGGCGGCTGACCTGGCGAAGATCGACAACGTCAGCACCGCGCAAGGCACGGACATGATCCTGATGATCAAGGCCAAGGGCACCGCGGTTACAATCAACAACGCCACCGTGACACAGCCTGATGTCGCGGCATCCAACGGCGTCGTTCACGCGATTGATACGGTGTTGATGCCAAAACCCATGAAGGGCATGAGCAAGTCGAAGAATAAGGCGACAACGGGCGACAAGAAGATGGAGGGCCAAACGACGACGGAGGGCGGCACACCACAAAGCGGTTCGTCGCCAAGTACCTCGCCACAAAGCGGCTCGACGCCAAGTAGCACTTCGCCGAGCAGCTCAACGCCGAGCAGTCCTCGACCGAACAGTTCTTCACCGAACAATACACCGAGTTCGACCACACAGACGCCCTAAACTTCTGCGGTATCGACGAAATACAACGGGCCGTGAACTGCTCAAGTCACGGCCCGTTCTGCTTTGTTCCAAACGTCTA
>JACCTF010000938.1 GCA_013812565.1 Pyrinomonadaceae bacterium
GGCAATACGACCGCCGGTAGAACCGGCACTTGCCAAACGTTCAGCGCAGAGGAGAGAAGCGGAAGCGCAAGCAATCCGCCGAGCGCCATGCACCACAACAAATGCCTTGTCGCCGCTGTTGCGCGGCTGCGGAGAACGAGATTGAGCACTGCTACCGCGGCGAGCACCAGCGCTCCTTTCAATGAAGCGACGGCGAGAAAAATAAACCACTCGGAACCTTGTCCGGTCGTCGGAAAAACGTTCCACTCGAAGTTCATGATCAGCGTCCCTCCTTCTTGGCTTGTTCGATAAGCTCGGATAAGCGGTCTAGTTCAGCCGTAGATAATTGCGCCTGCGATATATCAAGCAGTGCCGCAACGGCTTCTTCGGTTGAGTTGTCAAAGAAGGTTTGCAGTACGCCTTTCAGCGCCGAGCGCTTCGCACGGTCGCGTGCCACCGTCGGCATGAAGACGTAGCGCAAGCCGTCCTGCTGATGTTTGAGATGTCCCTTCTCTTCGAGGATGCGCAGCAGGGCGCGCACCGCTGAGTAACTCGGCGGATCAGGCAGACTCGCCTGCACGTCAGCGGACGTGGCCTGTCCAAGCTTGTAAACGATATCCATAATTTGACGCTCGCGACGGGAAAGATTCACTTGTGATCGTTGGGCCATGTGTCCTCACTCAACTTAAGTAGTGTTAGCCACTCTCGGCGGCTTCTCTAAATAGCTATGCTAAAAAACCAGCAGGTGCGAAGAAAGTAGCACCTCTCGGTGGAGGCGTCAAGAGGAAATTTTATCGCCGACAATAGTTAAGGGAGTTGATGGACTTGCCCCTCGATGCGCCCGGCCCGACTTATAGCAGTTGTCTTATGGAGGCGACCGGAACCTTCACCACAGAGACACAGAGGTTTCACAAAGGGAAGAAGCGGAACTCAAGCGCAGCTTGCAACAGAATGTGTTAGAGGCTTGTTTTGTTTCTTACCGGGCAGGCGAATACAGGAACTGAAGATCTAAGGACGTGGCGAGGGGAACTGATCGCGGTTAGAAGGGAGAGGAGCAGCTAAGCTGAGCGGCTCGGGCGGTTGCGTTGCATGCTAACGACAACCGGCCAAGAGACGCTCAGCCGAGTAAAGATTTCTTTCAAGCGCGGTGACGTGATGGTTACGGTTCGTCGTATGACTTCAACGGCCGCACCCAGATGTTGCGGAAGCGAACCGGGTCGCCGTGGTCCTGAAGCTTGATCGGTCCCTTCGGTCCCTGCGGCGTATATGTGCCGATCATCTTGTGAGATGTTGGCCCAAGCAGCGCGGTGCGGTTGTGAACGAACACGCCGTTGTGCATAGCAGTGATGTAGGCCGGCGTCTCGAGTTTGCCGTTTGCGAAGCGTGGGGCGGTGAAGACCACATCGTAAACTTGCCACTCGCCCGGTTTGCGCGAAGCGTTAACAAGCGGCGGGTACTGACCGTAGAGCGCGGCGGCTTGGCCGTCCGGGTAGGTCGGGTTCTGGTAACTGTCGAGCACCTGAAATTCGAAATTGGTCATAAAGAAAACGCCGCTGTTGCCGCGTCCCTGACTGTCTCCTTTCGGCGGGTTGGGCGCTGACCACTCGATGTGCAGTTGGCAATCGCCGAATTCATCTTTAGTAAAAATGTCGCCGGTTTTAGCCGCGACCACCAGAGATCCGTTCTCAACTTTCCAACCGGGAGCCGCGCCCTTTTCGGTGCGCCATTTGGAAAGGTCTGTGCCGTCGAAGAGAACGATGGCGTCTGAGGGTGGTTTGCCGGGCGCATCCTCGGTACTAAAAGTTCCCGGGGTGACAACCGTCGGTTGCGGGCGCGAGCCGTCATGCACACGCCACTTGCCGTTAGGCTGCATCGGGGTGTCGCTGTAGCCGACGTTCTTCCTCGAAGAGTTTTGTGCCGAGGACTGCCATGTCACGCCGCCGACAACCACGGCGGCAACGACCACGATGCAGGCAATCCATCTATTCTTATTCATATCGCTTGTCTCCTATTTCGCAGTTTTGATCACAACAGATTGTGACTGGATTAGACCACTTGGTAACAGTTCGAAGTGCATAGTTTGTGATTCGACGTTGATAACTTCACACTTCGTACCGTGATGACCCCACGCGCAGGGCGGCCTCAATTTAAGTTCGAAGTCGGTTACTCCACACTTCGTACTCCGCACCCCGAACTATATTG
>JACCTF010000080.1 GCA_013812565.1 Pyrinomonadaceae bacterium
GTGTGCGAACGAGCGTTGAAGTTAGCGGTGCTGCACAGAAAAAACGCGCTCTTCTATAAAACCGAGCGTGGGGCAGACACAGGCGATGTATTAATGAGTGTGATCCAAACGTGCGCGCTCAACGGCGTCAATGTGTGGGAGTATCTGGTGGCGGTGGTCAAGAACGAGCGGGCGGTCGGACGTGACCCGACCGCGTGGTTGCCGTGGAACTATGCGCCGCCTACGGTGCGCGAGCAGGCGGCGTGAGCAGTGGTGGTGGTGGCGGGGAGTGCCCGCCACGCTTCCTGAAAGCGAGCGAGTTCGGGGTGCCCGTTCATCAACAGCACCGAGAGTTGATGGGCGGCGAGCGGGTGGAGAGGTGCGCCCGTTGCTTGCGGCCACCACGCCAGATGCCCTTTCGAGAAGCGTTTGAGACATAGCCAAAAGCCTTGACCATCGTAGACTAATAACTTAATGGCGGTGCCCCGGCGGTTGCGAAAGAGAAAGACGGTGCCGGAGAACGGGTCATGGTTGAGTTGGTTGCGGCACCGCGCGGCGAGCATATCGATACCTTGGCGGAAGTCAACGGCATCGTAGGCAAGCATGATCTGGAGTTGTGGCGGCAGTTGGATCATGGCTTAGGAGCGAAGGAAGGTGGCGCAGAGCGACTGGAGTTGCGCCGGGTCAGCAGCCGGCAGATGCAGTGTCAAACGCGAGCCATCAGCGCGCTCGAAGAGCAGGCGCGCGTGCGAGTCGGCGGCGGGTGCAGGGTGGCGCGCGACGAGGTCAGCGGCGGCAAGTTGTAAGAAAGAAGGAGGTGGCGCGGTGGACGCGGCAGTATGCTGTGGAGCGGCGTACTTTCTGAGCGTCGCCGGACGCAACCGGGTCTCGCGGCAAATAGCGGACACGGAATAACGATCAAGCAGCGCGATGGCGGCAGTATAGAAGTGGGCGGGGATCGGCGCACGCTTGCGCTGCGAGTGCCGCCAAGCGTCGAGTTGGGCGGTGAGATCAGAAAGATCAACGGGAGCCGGTGAATCCATGAGAGCTACCTCCGAAACGAAATCTGTACTTCGGAAGCAAGCCTAGCGAAGACCAATCACTCACGTCACGCCTTTTTGCAGAAAGCTTACTAATCCTTTGTAGAGCTTGCGCTCCTTCTCGTTTCCAAACATGAAGCGTGGGGCGTTGTTTGAGATTGAAAAGCGAGGTTCAGCTAAAAGTGAGTTCATCGCCTGCGTTCTGTAACGCCCGCTCGACTTCGTTTACTTCCGTCTTCCAAGTCTCAGGATGCTGCTCTCATCAAGCTTAAACTAGCCAACTCAGCTCAGCGGGTTGCGGCTCACTAGCGGGCATCAGGGTGTCAGGTTCACACACGCGTCCTGGCAGTGAAGGCTCGACATCAGGCAGCTGTGGTGTATGGTCCAGTTTGGGCGGTTCAGGCCGCAACGGGTCAGATGGATGAACCAGCGGCAGAGCAGGTAGCCCGACTGGTTGCGGCGCATCGGTGTTCGAGTTACGACCCATGATTAGAGTTCCCTCTCTTCCTGCTCCCTCTCAATGTCGTGCCTGAGGTGCTCTGCCATTGTGGGCGTTACTTCATCCAGTAAAGTCTGTACCTCTTTGGCTGATAACACTTCTGATGAGGATGGGGCTTCCAGCGTGCTCGTTTGTTCCTGCAATCCCAGCATTTTACGCGCCTCGGCCACAACTCCCTGTGCACGATTGCTCAGGTCACGTGATGTTCTCCTAAGTGCCTTGCTTGCTCTGTGCGATGCGCTAGTTATTTGATCACGCACTAGCGCACGCCGCCGCCTTCCTTTATCAGGATCAAGCATGTACATCAGCATCGCGCCGAGACCAATGCCACCAAGCAGCAGTAACCCTTTAGCTAAACTTTCGCCCTCCTTAGGGCGACCGAATCCGCTGTAGCCTTGACGTTTAGAAGATCGTTTCCGGTTGTAACCTGAGGCGCTTGAGCTTCCCAAATCACGCTCGTCAAGCCGCCCGCCGTAAGCGTATCGGCCATAGTCGCTGCGTGTGCTGCCGAAATCAGGACGATCAACCCCCTGATCTTCTGTACGGTCGCGCAGAGGTGAGTCGAAGGTAAGTGGGTTTATACCTTCCGCCACAGCGCTCCTCGTGGTGTCGCGATCATCGGGTCCTTTATCAGCTTCGCTCCGATCAGTGTACTCGGTTGTCATCTTTCCTCCCTTTCTTGGTTCCTGCTTTTGTTCTACTAATCTCGCTTCTTACT
>JACCTF010000960.1 GCA_013812565.1 Pyrinomonadaceae bacterium
CAATATACCTGTTCGTACGGCATGGCCTTTACCGCGATTAGGTTGATTGTGAATCAGACGCGTCTTCACACGATTGGCATGGGCGAAACTTTGTTCGGCGATCTTGACGGTTTCGTCGTTTGAGCCGTCGTCAACCACGATTAACTCGCTGCCTTCCCACTCGGCGTTTAAGTAATCCAAAACGGTACGCAGGCTCTTACCCAGCCGCGCGGCTTCGTTATATGCCGGGATCACAATTGAAATAGAGGATGCCATGACACTCCTTCTTCACCATAAACCTTATTAATAGGAACTCTATGCTTGCCCCACAAAGAAAACGGTGAATCACCGGCTGTTTTCATATATGTGATGCATTAATTTCAACAGTTGCTTCCGATCTTCTTCCTTCTTTATGCTCGCGTCCGGCTGTTCGCTGACAAATCTCGGCAAAGGTTTTGGCGACTTTGTCCCATCCGAATCGCTCGCGTACTACGGCAGCCGCGCGCGCGCCAAGCTCACCGGCAAACGTCTGATTCGAGAAAACCTTTATGACCGCTTCAGCAAACAATTCAGGTGTATCAGCCAGCAGCAGATCGATGTCGTGCTGCACGGGCAATCCTTCTGCCCCGACCGTAGTTGAAATGATCGGCTTCTCCATCGCCATCGCTTCATATATCTTGAGCCGCGTGCCGCCGCCGATTCGTATCGGCACGATGTACGCACCGGCACGCTCCATAAAGGGTCGCACATCCTCGACGCGTCCTGTCACGATCACGGAAGGATCGTGTTTGCTTAGCTCAATCAGACTCGGATAAGGCTTGCGTCCAACCACCGTCAACGTCACGTCCGGCACTGCCTGCTTGATTCGCGGCATGATCTGCTCTGTGAAAAAACGTATCGCATCTTCATTCGGCAACCAATCCATCGAACCGGTGAAGACCAGATTGTGCGGCTCTCGTCGTTCTCTGCCCTGAGGTTGAAAGAACTCTGTGTCAACCCCGGTCGGCACATCCTCGATTGCATCGACTTCGTAATCGCGCTGCATCATGTCGCGATCTTCGCGCGAGACGGCGATCACTTGATCAAAGCGCCTACAAGCACTGTGCTCGAAGCGGCGCGTCTTACGCCATTGATCGTAGAGGTAAACTTTCTTGAGCGGATTTGTTTGAACTTCGTAATGCCGCTTCCAGATCATCGCCTCGACATTGTGTTGAAACAGCACCGTCGCGCAGGGCACACTGGACGGTACGTTTATGCTCGGCGTTAGGAAATCGCAGATCAGCACATCGAATGCATCGCGCTCTGTTCGCTCAACTATCTCCCGGCGCATCTGTGAAGATTCATACTTCTTAATCGCATAGGGCAGCGGCGAGGCGAGATTCGCAGCAAGCTCGACATAGAATCCGGCAGAGAATTTCGCGCGCGTGTGATGCGGCACATAGACAAGCTCATGGCAATACTCTGTTGCGCGCTCGCGTGCGTCCGCCGCCGCCGTTCCGTCATCAAGCGTTAAGTACGTGATGTGATGCTCGCGCTTCAACTCTTTAAGCATGTGATAGGTGCGAATCTTGCCGCCCTTGTCAACCGGATGCAGCAGTTCAGTTTTAAGCCAGAGTATGCGCACTAAATAATTACCTGCTTTATTGTCCTTATCCGTTTACATTCGTACTCATCAGGATGTTTAAGATAGGGCAGTGGCAATTTCAACCTGGGCGCCGAGCGGCACATCCACGTGTTCGCCGTCGATGAACTGTCGCAGCCACATCTCAAAATTAACCAGCGCCCACAGACGCTCCGTATGATTCTCGCCCGCTTGGTGGCGCTCGACCAGACGCTTGACAAAGGCTCGATTAAATATGCCGCGCTCCATCGCGCGCTCGCTCAGTACATACTCGTCGACAACCGAGCGGAACGGTCCGCGAAACCAACTGCCGACGGGTACAGGGAAACCCATTTTGCTTCGCTTCAGAATTGCTTCAGGCAGCACATGCTTCATGCTCTCGCGCAGGATGTACTTCGTCGTCCAACCCCGCAACTTCATGCGCTCCGGCAAGCGGGCCGTAAACTCAACCAGTTTATGATCCAGAAACGGCACGCGACTTTCAATCGAAGCCGCCATGCTCATCTGATCTTGTTTCATCAAAAGCTCGTGAAGATAAGTCTTCGTGTCTGCATAAAGAAGTCGATTGAGCAGCGTGTCGGCATCGGTTCCTTCGAGAAACCCGCGCACGCCCGCGTAAGGATCGATCACCCCTCCGACACGCTCCTTGGTTTCCGAAGTCAAAAGATCATGCTGCATGTCCCTGGGGAAAACTGCGAAGTTGTCAAAGTAGATGCTTTCGATGTCGGGCGGCACGCACAGGAATGTGCGTGCAAGTTTCTGTCGAACTTTTACTCCAAGCGGTAGATTCTCAATGCCGCGCTGAACGCTCTGCCGCACAATCTCGTTCGTCATGTTGTAGTAGCGTGCGCCGAGCGCGAGGTTGACGATAGTCTTGCGGTAGCGTTCGTATCCGGCCAGCATCTCGTCACTGCCCTCGCCGGTCAAAACCACCTTCACGTGTTGCGACGCGAGTTGTGAAACGAAATAGAGCGCCACGCTTGAAGGATGCGCGAGCGGCTCATCTTCATGCCAGACGAGTTTGGGAAGTTGAGCGAAGAAATCTTCCGGACTGACTATAATTTCGTGATGGTCCGTCTTGAACGCATCCGCGACGATCCGCGCATACTGAAGTTCGTTCGCTTCGCGCTCTCTAAAGGCAACGGAGAAAGTCTTGATCGGCTCGCTCACCATCGCGCTCATTACGGCGGCGATAGCTGATGAATCAATGCCGCCTGAGAGAAACATGCCGAGCGGCACATCGGCCATTAATCGCAAGCGAACCGAGGTGCGGAAAAGCTCTGTCCACTCCTCGATGTAACGGCTATCGATCTTCTTTCCGTTGCCGTTCGCCGCGCCGTTGTTGCCGTCATCAAGGTCACGACCGGCAAAATGGACATCCCAGTATCTTTCTATGTCAACCTGCCCGTCGCGCCACCGCAGCGTGTGACCGGGAAGTAATCGTTTCACTCCGCGAAATAGCGTCTCCTCTCCCGAAGTCGCATGGTTGGCGAGGTAGTCCGGCAACACGGGAAAGTTTATCTCCGGTGTCACGGCACGGGCAGCAAGCAAGGCTTTGATCTCGGAAGCAAAGTAGAGCGAGCCGTCATCTCTGTGGACGTAGTAGAGAGGCTTGATGCCGAGACGATCACGCGCGATGAAGAGTTCACGTTTGCGCCTGTCCCAAATGGCAAAGGCGAACATCCCGCGCAAAGAGTTAACCGCTTGCGGGCCATCTTCTTCATAAAGATGAAGAATCGTTTCCGTGTCGCAGTGTGTGCGGTAACGGTGCCCGCGCGCTTCGAGCATCGGGCGATAGTCGGCATGGTTATAAATCTCACCATTGAAAACGATATGTAGTGTGCTGTCTTCGTTCGTCATCGGTTGATGGCCTCCAGCCACATCAACGATGCTCAAGCGACGATGACCCAGCCCGACATTTCCATCCATCAGGATGCCGCAATCATCCGGCCCACGATGTGAGATCACGTCGCGCATCCGCTCCAACACTTCTTTGTTAACGTCGGTGCGCGCTCGACTCGATAATGCTATGCCGTTAATACCACACATAAATATTTAAGCTTTAGACAAACGTTTCAATTGGCGCGTGGGTTACGCTCGAACCGCGCAACGCACCGCAATCAAAGTTAAGCACTGCTTCTCCGTCTACCGGGAACGACACGTTGTTTAAAACCACTCGCTTCACATCACAAGCCGCGACTGAGAAACTGCCTTTCGCATCCGTGTCGATAATCAACGCATCATCCATTAGGCGTATTGCCACGTAACCGACCGGCTCTGCCGCAATAAAAATCTCTTGCCCATCGAACAGCAGACGATGACCGCCCAGCAGAACCATCTCCTTTAACGTGCGCTGATAATGAGCCAGCCGCAACCAACTCCATGCAAAATCAGAAGCGATTCCCGCCGTCTCGACCGTGTGTCGGTCACCCGCCAGCAGCAAATCGCGCCTGCCCTTATCAAGCACATCGAGCACCTCGAATGCTCGACCGCCCGCTGCTTCTATTTCTCGCACCTGCGCTTTTGCAGCTTCAGTGCGGCGCGGGACGAGAAAGGTAAAAAACTCTTGCGCGCCTTCCGCCATTGTTGAAAAGACGCCGATTGGCGCAGGCGTGCGCTCACCATAACACTGCGAGACCCAACCCTTTTGCTCAGCCCACTCGCCGCCTGCTCCGAAAGAGAACATTTCGAGTCCGGTTCGCTCCGGCGTGCGGTCGCGAAGCGCCGTTATGCCATCGACAGTTTCGATATGAGGAACGGCGTCAGGAGCAAGATGAAAATGCAGGTCGTAGCGATGCATCCCGGTCGTAACAATCGAATCGCGCATAATCCAGTAATCGCCTTTGAGAAAGAGCAGGCGGCGCGTGTGCTCGGCAGGCGCGGCAAGCCGCGCGTAACCGTCGTGCGTGCCTTCGAAGCAATCGAACCGCTCGCGGCTGATCCAACTGCGCACAGAACTCTGCGCAGTATGCTTCCACGTGAATGGTCCACTCGGCATAGACGACGATTCACCGTCGATGGTGAGCGTGTTATGAGCGGCGGAACTGCGAAAGTAATCGCGCATCTCTGCCGATCCCGTATAAGTGTATGTGCCCGGATCGACGAGCAGGGTCCGACCATGCGCCGCCAGTTCGAACGCCAACGCGTCGGCATGCGCGTGCCCGCAATTGAATGTGCCGTGTGGACCGCAATCGATAAGAAGATAATCGGCTTCGCGCGTCCAGCCATCGCGCATTACGTAATAGCCGCCATCGGTGAAAGCTTGGGAGGTGTGCGCCGGTGGATGGGCGTCGAGACGGTCGAATGCATCAACGCCGTGTTCTCCAAGCAACCAGAGAGTTTCTTCAGTCACCTCACCGGCAACGTATTTATAATCGGGGCGCGCCAACAAACTTGCGCCTGTCGAGAGTGCGGCGCGAAAGTCGTTCGGCGCCCGTTCATCAAGCATCACAAGTTTTCCGCCATCATCATCACCGAAGAATGGCGTCGTGCCGTCCGGCCTCGTGATGTACATCAGATGATCAAGCAGTTTCGTCAGCTTTTCTTCAAGTGGTTGTTCAACCGGGTCGCCGTTCGCTCGTGAGAGGATGAGCAGGTGCGTGTAGAAGTCCGCCGTATAGCGATGATAGTAGCTTGACTGCTCGAAGTAGACGCCATCCGGTTTGATATGGCGGTCGAGTTCAGCAAGCAGAATGCCTTTTCCAATCTCACGCCAACGCGGAGCAATTTGAAATTCCGGCAGCAATGTGCCCAGATAGAAAAGGCCGAGCGCTTCACCCGTCAGATGCGTGTTCGGGCTGAAGTAGGTTGATAAATATGTCTCCAAATGCCGAGCATGGATGTAGAGCAGTTTTAGTATGCGAAGGAAAACCTTTGGCGTTACCTGCGGTGAATCCTTGAAGAAGTAGAGCGCCCACAACCACGAGATGGCGCGGAAAGAGACTTCCAAACTGCTGGCCCAATTGATGCCCATCTTCGGCGGATTTCCGTCTATCCACCCGTCGATATGTGCGACGAAGGTTTCCGCATAACGCTCATCGTGCGTGTACCAATAGGCTCGCCCGAGCGTGAGAAAATACTGTTGACGATTCAGTTCCCAGATGATCTTTTTATCACCGGCGACTTCAACATCAAGGTAGTTTATCCGGCTCCAATGAGCGAGCGGCGCAACTCTACCGGCGACGGGTTCGAGGTGCCAATTTATCGGATCGCCGAAGCGTAGATCACGCAGGCCGAGCAAATCGAAGCGTCCTTCGATGATGCGCGCGGCTCGTTCGATCACCTTCTCTTTCGCGTGCGGCCCGAAGCGATGGTGTAACGCGGCACATGTCTTCTCCTGTTCCGCGAATGAGGCAAAGAAGGCGGGCGATGAGCGCGTGCGGAAATGTTCAAGCAAGCTTTCTGCGGAGAGAGAAACGCCGTGCGTTTGCCGCGCATCGATCTTTGCAAACAAGGCTGCGGCGCTCGGCATCCGCGTCTGCTCGGCCCACCCATGTCGCTCCCGGTAGGCGGCGATCATTTGTCTGCTACGCACACGCAGTTCGTCGAGGCTACGCCCCTTGAGCTTGTCAAATACTTTGACCATCAACGATCTTCCACAGGCACACTGCCGGTTGTCACCGAACCTTCACTGATACCGGCGCGTGTTAGTTCTTCGTAAAGCTTGAGCCATTCGCCGCGCACCGAAGTCCAAGCGTATTTACGACATTCTTCGTGCGCATTGTGCGCGACTCTCTCTGCCAGAGCAGACTCCTCTAATAAGCGGATGGCTGCCGCAGCCATCGCTTGATGATCGCCGCATCGAACCAGCAACCCCGTCTGTTCATGGGTCACAATGTATGGGATGCCGCCCGCATCGGTTGTGACGACGGGCAACCCCGAAGCGAATGCTTCGATGATAGAGCCGGGCATGTTGTCGATGTTGGGACTGTTTAAGTAAATGTCTGCATCATCATAGAGTTCATACATCTTCTCAGGCTGGACGCGCCCGATGAACTCTGTATTGCGTAAACCTAATTCGCGCGATAAATCTTCCAGTGCGGCACGCTGGCTGCCGTCGCCCGCCACTGTTAAACGAGCTTCGGGGAAACTTTGTTGAATGACGGCAAAGGCTCGCAGTGTGCAGCCGACGTTGTAGAGCGGTTCGAAATTTCGATTCGATAGAAAAACCGGACGCAGCGGACGGCGTTCGCTAAAACGAAACCGGCTTGCATCGACGAAATTAAAGATCGCGTGCGCATGGAGTCCGAAGCGCTTGAACACATCCACCAGATACCCCGACGGGACAACGATTTCATCGACCAAGTGAATCGTTCGTATCGCTGTTCGCCAACGCGTCAAATGGTCTTCGGCCTCGCCGCTGCGGTAGTTAAGAATAGTCTTTTTGCCGTAAAGCTTGGAGATGAGGATGGCGGGAGTTGGCGCAAGTACGAAAGAAAAATATGAAGCGGAGAAGATATGTATGCAGTCATAAACGCGCACGCGCATGAGCAACGCCGCGATATAAAGCAGAGAGGTCACAACCGTACGCACATACTTGATCGATTGCAACATTCGCAGCACGCCGGGCAGTCGTGGATTAACGGGCAAGAAACCCACTTCCAGCGAAGGATCTTCATGCAGGCGCGCGAGCAAGCGTGCGGCCTGCACCGCCTGTCCGCCCAAGATGTCCAGCGAAGGTGCAACAATCAAGACGCGCACCGGTCGCGTTATGGCCTCGCGCGTGACTGCATCGTCATGCGGCGCGAAGGCTTCTCGATTCTTTGGCCGAACCTCTTGCATCCGTTGATGTGGAATTCCGTGATTCATGTTACGCACGAACAACATCAATTGCCTTGTGCGGTTCTGCCGCGACTGCTGTGCGGAAAACTTGCAGCTTTCCGTCGCCGTTACTGCTCGTTAGGCTGAGCCGCTCCGGAAGCGCTTCGAGGCCTTCGAGGTATAGCCTCTCGCGGAAGACAAGCGACTTGTAGCGGAAAGGTTGAGCTTTTGCGCACAGCATGGAGGCAAAGCGGCGACAAACAATTTTGCTTAACATGGATTGGTAATTCACTAATTCCTACACACCTTCGCGGCGCGCGTTCCTGGTGGTCTGCGGTAGGGGGGACTCGCTTCGCGCGATAAACTGATCGTACAACCGCTGAGTATTCTCAAGCTGCGCCTGTGCTGAAAATCTTCGCTCGACAACTTGCCGCCCATGCTCGCCCATTTCACGCGCTCGTTGCGGATCGCGCAGCAGAGAGATGATACGCGCAGCCATCGTCTCATCATCTCCAGACTGAACCAGGTAACCCGTTTCTCCCTCGACGACCGCTTCGCGCGCGCCCCCGACATCAGTGACCACGACGGGCCGCGCCGCGGCCATGTATTCAAGGATTGAATTCGAGAAGCCTTCCGCCTTTGAACTCAGCACGCACACATCAGAGACGGCCAAAAGCTCCGCTACCTTCTCACACCGCCCCGTGAAGAAAACATCGTGCTCCAACCCAAGCTCTGCGGCCAGAGCGCGTAGCGACTCGGTCAGCTCTCCTTCACCAGCGAGAACAAACGCGGCATCCGGCACCGCCGCGCGCACCCGCCGGGCCGCGCGCAGGAACATCGGATGATCCTTCACTTCGTGGCGCATGTTAGCCACAATCGTCACGAAGCGACGACCATCCGGCAAATCGAATATCGTCAGCGCTTCCGCACGTCGAAACTCCGGCGGTGTCGCAACGCGCCTCATATCGAGTCCGTTATAAACCACGACTATCTTCTTTGCAGGCACGCCATCTTTAACCAACTGCTCTTTGACGGCTTCGGAGTTAGCGTGAACCACATGCGCGAAACGAAACACAGATCGCTCGATGAGATTCTGCTTCGAGGTGCGCCACCCGCCCGTCTCACCGCGAAACGCAATACGCACGGAGACGCGTGCCAGCGCTGCTCCCGTGATCCCGAAGACGTTTGTGTAGAAGCCCTCGGTGTGAACCACATCTATCTCACGCTCACGCAGAAAAGCGGCGAAGCGGCGCAACTGGGTAATCATATTACGATCATGAAAACTCGTGAGAGGAAATTCCAGAATCTCCCCGATGCCCAAGCGCTCGGCTTCATCAAGCAGCACACCGCTTCGATCCAGACATGCAAGGTGCGGGCGATAGCGACCGCCCTCTAACAGCAAACGCGTCAGCAACACGATCTGACTTTCCGCGCCTCCCATCTGAAAGCTGCCGATCAAAAGCAGGACATTTCGCTTCGACTTTGTCATGATCTTCTAAGGAACTGACATCCTCTTATCTGAGGGC
>JACCTF010000998.1 GCA_013812565.1 Pyrinomonadaceae bacterium
ACACGGGGGACCGGTACGGGCGGTGAGGTACTCAAACATCGCCCACGAGAGTACGGGCGGCGGCACGGGCGAGCACGAACCCGCCCATCCTCGCCGCGCCGCACTAAAGCGACAAAACCGAACGGGAGCACACTGCAGCACACGCCGCACAAAGCGGTGCTTCGTCTCTGACCGACCCCGTGCTTATCCTTTACCCAGGTAATTCTACGTGCACTGAACACCTCTTAGCTACTCTTCATCTTCAAGGAGGAAGCGGTCCATAGCTGACGCTCTAGGAAGTGTCAGAACTGAGTTCTACTCGAGAAATTTTGCTAAATTGCATACAACATATGAGTGCTTGTCCGCTTTCACCATACATGATTTAGACATGAAATTTGTAGTTGTGCTCAGTTCTGACATTTCCGTTCCCACTACCCCGATTGCCACGAGGGGCGCGAATGTCAGTTGCTTACCCATCGTGCGGCGGCCTTCAGGGTTTCGCCAGCCCTTCGGCGTCAACGACTTCATTTCGAGGCGTGCTCAGGATTCACGCATGTTACGGCCTGTGAGCGCGGCTCGCCTACCTACAGTAGACTGATGTCCCCGAGGCTTCAGCAGGCCGATTGCTCTAACCCACTGCGAGGGGCGCGCTATCAAGCTGAACTGACGGTTGCTTGAGTGGAACTCTCATCCACTGGTTCTTGCCACCTTCGTGGCGCACGGCGAAAGTTGGGTTATGACCTTTAGGCATCAACGTAGAGCTAACCGGCGCGCGCTGCTTTTGCGCGTGTCCGTGTTGAGCGACAGCTTACAGGGATCACTGCAGCGGGGCCACAACAATGCTGCCCCGTAGCCTAGCGCACGGCCACGGGCGCCACGGTTGAGCCGGTGCCTCCCTGGATTTTCAGTGGCTGCATGATGAACGCGAACTCGTAGACCTTCTTTGCCGCCAGCTCGTCCAGTTTTAGGTTCTCGAGCAGGTGAACCCCGTGCACGACGAGCGCGAGTTGGTGCACGGGCAGCGAGATCTGCTTGTCGGGGTTGGGCCCAATCTCGACGGTGCCGTTATCGGCGCCGAGCAGAATGGGGTCTTGCTTGATCAGCCATTCTGCAGCCCTCACGCCAATGCCAGCATGTCCGCCGCTCTGGTAGCGCACATTGTCCTTACCCCAGAGGTTGCCCCACCCGCCGTGGATGAGCACCGCATCGCCCGGCCGCAGTACGCTACCCTGCCGCTTGAGCGCTGCCTGAAGGTCCTCGATGGTGATTTCGTAACCAGTCGGCAGCATGTCCACACCTTTAAGCGCCGCTACGTCGATCATCACGCCGCGCGTCATGATCGTGCCGACGTTGTGGATGCCGAGCTTGGTGAAGCCCGAGCGCGTGGCGACCTCGTCGACCTTGAAGCAGTTGTAGAAAAGCGCGCCGTGCGTCTGGTGCGCGAACCCGTCGAACTGCGTTCCGACCTGTCCGATTTCGCTGATCACGATTTCTTCGTTGGAGCCTCGCCGGTTGGTTTCGGGATTCATCACCGTACGCTTGGTGTGCACGTCGAAGCGGCGCGTGCCCGAGAAAGGCATGGAGCCGTTAAGCACGTGTCCCAGCTCGATCACTTCCCCGGTCCTGATGAGTTTCGTCCCCGCGAGCACGGCGGCAGGCTTCATGTGATTCATCGACCCGCGCTCGTCGCCCGCGCCCCATTTCGACGGGCAGCGCTGCGAAGGCGCGGGTGGAGACCAGGACTGCGTAGGTTGGGCATGAGCAGCAACGCTCATGATTGTCGCGGACAAGAAAAAGACCTGCGCCGGACGAAGCGTAAGAAGTGTCATGAGGTTTCTCCTCCAGATGGTGTTACGAAAGCGTGCGGTTCATCGCGAGCGCGTTGTTGGTTCTTTCCAGCTTCCGCACGAGCTAGTTAAAGCTCCGAGCGATGGTCGGAATGCTGGCGGTCTTCGCTGAGTTCGAAAGAGAGATCATCCGTGAGCGTGTGCGCGCAGGAATCGCGCAAGCACATTGTGCTAGGCCAAAATTTCATCCAGCTGATTAAAGCCATATCATCCGGTGAATTCACCGTCAGTTAACAGCATGGCCGGATTGTGGCAGGCCGAAGCAGAGCGTCACGAGCGTGAAGGAGTGTAGCACTACCCGATTGGACACGCGGATCAAAATGTAGCGGAGGGTGCTTGAGGCGAAGCTAATTCGCACCGCTCATTGCTCAACGCCAACGCGC
>JACCTF010001002.1 GCA_013812565.1 Pyrinomonadaceae bacterium
ACGCGTTGGACGCCGTAGCGTTCTAACTTCGCGGCGAACCCTGTTTTGAACAAGCGGTAACTGAATGTCGCTCGCTCAAGTTCGCGCTGCCACGCCCGTTCGCTCCACCATAAAGCCTCGCTGAACCGCAGCCACCACCGCGGGGCAACAGGCGGGTACGGAGTCGCGCTCGTCGGACGCCATGCGCCCGTATCTCTCAATCGCGCAATGAGCGGCCACGCCAGCGTGATGATTGCGAGCACTGAGAGAAACGTAAGTTGAAACCCTGGATCGAACAGATCACGGGGGCGCCAAACGAGCAACCAGATGGCCGCCCCGCCAAGCGCGTTGAGCGTTCGGACGGGACGATGCAGCACCGGCGCAAGCGCTACGATGGTACACATCAGCGCGGCGCGAACCACAGAGTTTTCGGCACCGACCGCTATCGTATAAGCCCATAACAATGTGACGGACGCGGCGAACTGCCATGCGCGACGCTTGGTGATGCGCCGTGCGAGCAGAAGCGCGAGGCCGCCGATGAAACTGATGTGCATCCCGCTGATCACCAGCACGTGGAATGTGCCGCCTTCGCGGAACCGTTCAGCCGTTGTGCGCGAGAGTTGGTAGCGATTGCCGAGCAGCGCGGCTTTCAACACGCCCGCCGTCTCCGGCGAGAACAGTTCGTCCATCTTCCCCATCGACCAACCGCGCCATTCGTCAAGCCACACGAGCGGCAGCAACACCCGCTCGTCATCAAGCCGTTCGATGAGCAGAGAACTTTTGATTGTGCCCGCGGCATCGAATCCGCGACGCTCAAGGTATTCGATGAACGAAGACCCGCCCGGATTACGAAAGTTCTCCGCGCGATTGAGCCGCGTCATGACACGCAGACGCGCGCCGCGACGAAGTTCAAGCGCTTCGTATGAAGCCCGCGCCTCCCCGTCGCGCACCGGAGCAAACAACCACACTCGCCCCGTCGCTGTCCGTTCATCATTCGCCCATCTCACGCGCTCCACGCGCAGAGCGAAGTACAACCCATCCGGCGCATGCTCCGGCACACGCTCCAGCACGCCCGTCACCTCCAGGGGCTCTTCTGGACCAACACGCCCCTCGTCATAGAGACGCCGTATGCGATCCTCCCTCACACTCTCTTTTTCGAGAGACGCAAGCCCGCCGCCAAGACAAACAAACGCGATGACAAGCAGCCAAGATGCGCGCTTCAACTTTCGGCGCACAAAGCTCCACGCGGCGAGAAGCCACAGCACTAAGCTGCCTGCCAGCAGTACCGTTGAGGACAGCGCAACGACGCGCGCGAGAAGAATGCCGACCGCGAGGCCCGCCGCTAACAACGCGAGCGGAGCAGGATTGAAAGACAACTGTCGATTGGCAGCAGCGCGCATGAGAGAGGAACTTTAGATTTGCGATTGCCGATTTGCGATTTATAAACCAGGGTACTGCTCAGTTGAGTGTGAGGTACATCGGTCTTCACCACAGACACACAGAGGTTGCACAGAGAATGCAACTTGCATTCTCTGTGCAAACCGCTCTAGTTCCCTTCAATCTCTAATTTCAAATCTTCAAACGGTGAGGTGGGCAACTGTTTCTACGTGATGAGTTTGCGAAAACATATCAAAGGCGGCAACTGAGGCAAGTTGGTATCCGCCCGCGATGAGGTGGCGTAGATCACGAGCCAGCGTCGCCGGATCGCAGGAGACGTAGGCGATGCGCGATGGCCGGAGGGCGAGGAGATGACCGATTGCTCCGTCTTCGATGCCGGTGCGCGGCGGATCGAGTAAAACGAAATCCACGGCGGCGCGGCCTCCCCGGTTTCTGTTCCGTTGCTTGAGCCATTCGCCGACGGGTGCGGTTTCAATCGTCGCGTTCGCTAGACCCGCGTCCATTAAATTGCGCTTGGCGAAGCGGGCGGCTGTTGTGTTCGCTTCGACACCGACGACGTGTTTGAAATGGCGCGCGAGCGGCAGCGTAAACAATCCGACGCCGCAGTAAAGATCAAGCGCCGTTTCGCTCCCCGCAGTGTGAGCATCAGCCGTCGCTTCGCCGATGAGCGGTGCAAGCAGTTCGTGATTGATTTGAAAGAAGCAACGCGCATCGAAGCGGTAACGTTCGTCGCCAATCGTGCGACTCGTTTCAAGCTTTGTGGTCACGTCTGTGCTGTTTCTGAGAGGCGGCGCAAGCGATACATCGCCATCACCTGCCGTTGCTTGAAATTCATTTACCTTGTCCGGCAAAGCTCCACGGTGCATCTCAGCGCGCAAACGTGTGAGCGTCTCCTGCAACTGGGGAGCAGCCACCGGGCACACCGCCGTATCGCAGATGCGGTGTGATCCGCGCTCGTAGTAACCGAGCAGCTTTTGTCCGGCGTCATACTGCCATTCGACGCGCGAGCGGTAAGACCACTTGGCAGGTGCCGGTGTGATGGGCAGGGAAGCGGGTGGTTCAATGTGCGCGATGCGGCGCAGACAATCGCGTATGATCTCAACTTTAGCGGCAAGCTGCGCCTCGTAACTTAGCTGCTGGAAATCGCAGCCGCCGCAGCGCCCGAAGTATGGACATGAAGGCGTCACGCGCACCGGGGATGAGGCGTAGATTTCCTCGATTAAGGCAAAAGCCACCTGCCCACGAATCTCTTTAATCCGCACACGAACCAGGTCGCCGGGCGCGGCGAGTGCGACCAGAATCGTCTGCCCACGAGCGTGCGCTAATCCGAAGCCGCCCGGCAGAATGCGTTCGATCTCGACATCGACACTCGTGTCCAGGGCGGCGAGGAGTTCGTCACGCCTCATTCGCTTGGGCTTTG
>JACCTF010000890.1 GCA_013812565.1 Pyrinomonadaceae bacterium
GTTTTAATACGCCGTTTTTAACACGGTGATTGAAGAGAAGTAGTCAAGAAGCCGGAAGTCAGAATGTGAAACGGAACCTACCTTTTTTCTGCGTTCTGCTCACTGCCTTTTGCTTTCTACATTCATCCTTGTCTCACTGCTCGATGTAGCGCGTTGAATAATGAAACGGTCAGTCAGCAGATAGCCAATCGTGATGGACGCGATTAGCAGCACACCGAGGAGTTGCGGCGGGGCAGGCACCGGAATATCGAACCACCGGCACAGCGCGCCAATCATCAAACCTAACATCAATGCGATTGTGATCTTTATCATTCGTTTTTGCGTGAGCATTGCCGAAGCGGGCAGCGGAATTCTATAGACTTCAAGAGAAAGATTTGGCAGGTACTGGTGTGGTGTACCTAATTTAGTCGGTGTCTTCTCCGCTCAGCACAACCCGCCTAAAGTTGGTACTCCTAACTTTAATTTTCTCGAAAGCTAATGCAAAGAGCACTTGAGTGTGATTTGCTTTAGTCTCCGCTTGTCGCTTCGACTTTTCGCCGTTCCTCCAAGTCAGTAGTAGCTTGGGCTTCAACAACATTATCATCCGCAGCAATTATCGGGCGGCGTCGCCGAACTAAACTTCGCACGCCGCTCGTGAATCGGTTGTAGGTTGAATTGATCGGCGACGCCGCACGCCACCATGAGGTTGACGCGAGATCATCGAAGAGCGAGTAAGCAACGGGCGTGGCAAGGAGCGTGAGCAGTAAGCTGAGCGATTGCCCGCCAATCACAACCACGGCAATCGAGCGTCTTTCTTCTGCGCCCGGCCCGGTGCCGAGCGCGAGCGGCAGCATGCCTGCAACCAATGCTAAAGTTGTCATCAAGATCGGTCGCAGACGGTCGCGATTTGCTTGCATGATCGCGTGCGCGCGTTCCATCCCAATAGCGCGCAGATTGTTCATGTGATCAATCTGCAAGATTGAGTTTTTCTTTACCACGCCGAAGAGCACCAGCATGCCGAGCGCTGAGTAGAGGTTTAGCGTATCGTTCATCGCCCACATCGAAAACAGCGCGAAGGGGACGGTCAAAGGCAGGCTCAAGAGAATCGTCACCGGGTGAATGAGACTCTCAAACTGCGACGCGAGGATCATGTACATAAACAGCACTGACAACAGAAAGGCCCAGATAAATTCATAAAATGTTTTTTCAAGCTCGCGCCCCCTCCCGGAGATTGTTGTCGTGTAGGCAGCAGGTAAATTCATCTCAGCCACCGCGCCGCGCAGCGCCTCGATGCGATCTGCCAGCGCGTAGCCGGGCGCAACGTTGGCGCGTAGAGAGACTTGCCGCTGCCGGTCTAAGCGGTCGATGCGCGATGGGGTCGTGTCTTCTTTGATGGTTACTAAATTATCAAGTCGCACTAGACGTCCTTGGGAGGATGGAACGTACAGATGTTCAATGGTCGCGGCATCGCGCCGGTTAGTGTCCGTCAAACGCAACTGCACATCGTAATCTTCGCTCACAGATGGATCGCGAAAGCGCGTCACCTCCTCGTCGCCGCCAACCATCAAGCGCAGGGAGGTTGAGATGTCCGACGTATCAACGCCGAGGTCGGCGGCACGCGCGCGGTCGATCTGGACGCGCAACTCCGGCTTGTCGAGTTTGAGCGTGATGTCAGCATCAACAATGCCACCAAGTTGAGTTGACTTTTCGCGCAGTTGCTCGGCGTAACGCGCGAGCGCGAGGAAGTCTGGCCCACGCAGCACGAAATCAATATCGGCGAAGTTTCCGCCTCCGATGTTGAACGAAGGAGCGTTGCGCACGCTTGCGCGCAACGGCGCATAGCGGCGCAGGCGTTTGCGCACCTCCTGCATCACATCGCGCTGTGTGTAGTTGCCGCGAAAGGCTTCAAGCGGTTGTCCTTCTTTGAGGTGTTTCCACAAACGTGTGATGGAGAATGTGCGCACTTCATGCGGTGCGATGCGCACGTATGCATCGCCGCGATTGATACTGGCGAGAAACGATCCACCTGCCGAACTGAGCACTAACTGAACGCCGGGCGTCCGCAGCAGTTCGTCTTCAACCGCGCGCATCGCTTCATCCATCGCCGAGATGCTCATTCCCTCGGGAGCAGTGATGCCCACTTCAAATTCAGCTTCGTCAACATTGGTCGGTATGTATTCTTGTTTGACCAGATTGTATAGCGGCACGCTTGATGCAATCACAAGAATTGCAATGACCGACACTATCACTCGATGGTTCATCGCAAATCCGAGCATGCGCGAGTAAACACGATCAAGCCATGCATAGAAGCCGCGACGCGACCCATGAGAGGGTGAAGGATGAAGTAGGAAGGATGAATGAGAGCCTTCTGCGTTTTTATATTCATCTTCATCCTTCATCCTTCCTACTTCATCCTTCAAAAGTCGCGCGCTCATCATCGGCGTCAATGTGAAAGAGACTAGTAGGCTGACCATGATGGCGACCACCGCCGTGATGCCGAATTGGTAAAGAAACCGTCCCGAGATGGATGACATGAAAGAGACCGGCACAAAGATCACGACGAGCGAAAGCGTTGTCGCCAGCACGGCTAAACCGATGTCCGCAGTCGCTTCCCTGGCCGCATCAAACGCGTTCATCTTCTTTTCTTCAATGAACCGGAAGATGTTTTCCAGCACCACAATCGCATCGTCAATGACAATGCCGACCATCAACACGAGCGCCAGCATCGTGACGCT
>JACCTF010001031.1 GCA_013812565.1 Pyrinomonadaceae bacterium
TTGGGATTTCCCAAAGTTGCCCCCGTTTGACTTCCAACCTTTTCAAAACGTCTTCAGCACGTGTGACAGCTAAGCGTTTCCGTTTGCAGGAATGTTCTTGCTGCTGAGGTTGCCCGAAGGGGTATTCAACTGTGGCGCGACCTGATTGTTCCTGACGATGCTGTTCGATAAGCGCCCCAAGGTAGGTCACGGCGTCTGATGCCGGTGGCGGAGGGGACGCCGTGTCCCCCCTTCCTTCCACCTTTACGGCTTGATTAGCCGCAACCTGCACGAATTTCTGTTCAACAACCAGTTCGAGTTTAGCGAGCAGGTCAAGCGCGGGTATTTCGTATCTGGTCACGACGTTCGCGCCCGTCATCGGATCTTGTCCGCCGACGATTCTGCGGATGTATGCGATCTTCGCCTTCGCTTGCCATTCGAAGAATTCTTTCGTCTGTCGTCTGGCGGTGCGGCAAGCGGTTTCATAATTCCTTCCCGAAAGTTGGATCATCTTCCGCGCGATGTCTTCGTTCGAGGCGATGAAATATTTAGTTGTTGCGGCTTGAGCAATGTTGCCGTCATTTTGAGCGAGCGCCAGTAGCGCTATTAAATATGACCATAGGTGCGTCGGCATGTTCGCGGCGCGGCACAACCGGCAGATATTTTCACAGGTGCGGCTGACCCGCGCCCTGGTTTGGTTTATGGTTGTGAGGTTTGTAGTCGACAAACCCCCATTAATTGCAATAAATTTCTTTGTTTTCTTCATGATTGTTTCAATCCGCTGGTTCCTTAGGCCTGCGGGTTGACGTTTAATTTGTTCACCGACATGAACGGCGCGGGCTATCTATCATCGGTAGTTCGTGCCGTTCGCTTTCTATGGGGCTGAGCCCCTTACTAACTGCCGCGAATAATCTTTCCGCGGCTATTCGGTTATCAATGAGCCAACGCGAAAATATTGAAAATTTAAAAAAACGTATATAGCGATCTGCGCCTCCGCTTCTACTAATCTTCTTTGTTTACACCTCGAGGGTATGAGATATTGCTTTTAGTTAGGAGGGGGCAATGCGCGTGGCGCGGATAACCAACGGCAAGGTTGCGGCCGGAGCGTCCGCTTTGGAAGACGAGCGGGTGGCGAAGCGGCGGCAAGCGCTGGAGCTAGCGGAAACTCAAGGCGTGGCCGGTGCATGCCGAATAGCGGGGATCAGCCGCGCCTGCTTCTACAAGTGGAAAGCGCGTTATGAACCTACCCGCCCCTCCGAAAGCCTTAAGAGCCGCCCGCCCGTTCACCGCCACCCCCGGCAACTCAAGTCTCCCTCGGTCGTCGAAAAAGTATTGAAGGCAAGCCGCTCCCACCCCGATTGGGGTTGTGTAGAGATCGCTAAAGCGGTGAACTCCGGCGTGAAGGACGAACAAGAGCGGGTCAGTTCCCCGACTGTGCAGAAGATTCTGCTTCGTCACGGCCTCGGGTCTCGCTACGAGCGGCGGCTCAAGTTCGAAGATGAACTCTGGGGAAGGAAGCATCCTCGGCATTCTTCACTTGATGGAAAATTAGTAACGACTTTAATGAAGAACAACCCGTGCTTCCGCCACTGGAAGGAGCGGCCCGCGCGCCCGGGCACACTTCTTACGTTGGACACTTTCACGGCAGGAATATTGGAGGACGTGGGGCGCATTTTCGTTCATGCGTTGGTGGATACTTTTAGTTGTTACGCCTTCGCCAAAATACACGAATCCGCTCAGGCACAGGAAAGGGGTTTACTGCAGGAAGCGCTACTTTACTTCACAGACGTGTCGCTGGGAGTTTTAGAAGTTCGCACCTTGAAGAATTCTAAGTATTCCCACACGGTTGATATCGCGGATGTTCTTCGTTCACACGACATCGTGCACACGACCGGCACAAGGATAAACGGGTTTGCCGAAAGATTCCGCAGGACGGCGCGCGTCGAATTTTTTCGTAAAGCGATAAAGGAAAGCTCGCACCAAAGAATCGAAATTTTACAATCCGATTTCGCATGGTGGCTGGAGCGCTACAACAAGAGCCGCTCGCAACACGGCTTTCCGAACCACGGGCACCCTCCCTTAGAGATCATCAAAAATCACTTAGCCGCCCGAAAGCTCTGAACCACCCTAGAGCGATCCGTTTCCTGCCCGCGCCGACTTTGTACAATTAAGACACCGCTCTGAGCCTGAATTTTGTTGCGAGAAGCTTAAAAAGGGGTTCGTCTCCACTTATCAATCTGCACTAGCGCGCTTCGGCGAAGCGTGCTTTTACAAACGGAGTTATCATCCATATAAGAAGGTGATAAAGGAGCAAGAATCGGGCGACTTAAAATTCGCGGGGCGTGATGTTGATTCACATTTTATGCTTTTAACAATGAAGTCAGTGGACTTCAAGGGCGTCGCAAGCGACCGAGTCGCTTTTGTTGAAGCTAAGCGATCTCGCTCGCGTCCGTTTGAGGTAAATCAGGTATGTACATCGAAACCGAGAACCACAACGCCCGCGCCAGCGCGGCGATAGGGGATATGATCGAAGCGGCGCTGCGGGTGTGCCGCCACATGCTGCGCGACGAGCGCTCGGGCGGGCGCTTCACGGTGATCGACTGCGTGACCGACGCGGTCTTCTGCTACTTCTCTGAAATTGTAGACGGAGGGTTTCCGCACGGCGTAATACTCTGCGACGAGTATTCGGAACCCGCGAACCCGCATTGCGAAGAGCTCGACGACGAACTGGCGCTGGCGATCGAACGCCTGTACATGGCGTACCGCGACGCTTACAAGGACGTCGAAGAGGGGCAAGTGCGATCTATCTTGAACGCGGTGGCCGACAGCACCTCGCGCATGCTGGCGCAAACGCTCGCCCTGTTGTTGTCGGAGGAGCAAGGGCGGGGTGTAACTGAATTACATTCCAGCCAGACGTAAGCGCATCTCCCGCTGCGGCGCGCGTGTCCATCTATCACATTACAAGGTGGGCGCACATGCCGCTGAAGTTAGGCGGCGGAATTTTGTGAAGACATCTACCAGCCACCAGAACGGCGCACGCCGGGGACGTAAAAATTATTATCGAAAATAACCCTTGGCAGGGAAGATTAAAATTCATATCTCTGTGACGTCACCAAAGGGGCGGCGGAACGGAGAACACTATGAATGAGCGGGAGCGGCGCGAGCGCGCCGTGCGGGAGAGGGTTTTGGCGGAATTAAAAACCTTAGAGAAGAATACGGGCTTCAAAATCAATGAAGCTTTTTTAGAGGCGGGCGGCTACATGCGACTGGCAGACAGCCTCTTGCATTTCGCGTCGCGGGAGCACGACAAGCGCACCGCGATCGAGATATTCAGTGTCGGGGTAAACATCGGAAAGTTGGCGCAACAAGAAAGAAAAGTAAATCACGCAGAATGACATCAGGCACGGCGGAACGCTAAACTCCCGCCGTGCCTTTCCTCTCTTCACAAGAAACGATTCATGTTACATCCAAATACCCATCGGCTTTCGCGTCTTAAGCGGATTGCCCGCATGAAGCGTCCACCGACCGCGCCACGCACGCCCAGCCCATCGCGGCTCTTGCCTCGTTCTGCTCTTCGAACTCTGAGGGGAGGTCAACGTGTCCCCCCTAGCGCTGCCCCACCTACCGCGTTCTATCCTTCGGGAGCCACCGACACTTCGCCGAGTTTATTCAGACAACACATTTGAAGCCACGATGATGGTCACATGTGATTGATCGCGACAATGAAGAAACATTCCACACGCCGCGATTTCCGAACGAGTCGGGGAGGACGACGATGCGCCGTATCACCTGTCGCGTCTTAAATGGTAGCTCAAACTCACTTCGTAAGGCTGCGAGTTCCCAACGTACCTTGCGGCGATTGCACTCGGTGAGTGCACTAAAC
>JACCTF010001039.1 GCA_013812565.1 Pyrinomonadaceae bacterium
GAATAGTCCTATTTCACAGTGGTCATGAATGCCCCCTCCACAAATGGTGGAGAAGCACTACTGTACTCGATCAGAAATACCTTGACAGGCCGAAGGCTTGCGAATAAAGTTCGCGCACTTCAAAGTGGAGGTCTGCCGCAGTGGAACTCTGTACTACAAAACATGGATTGCAATCGCTGTTCTTATTCATCTTCCTTTGCGCCCTGGTCCATGCTCAAACAACTTCAACCAGTATCTTAGGAACCGTCACCGATGCTAATGGCGCGCTTGTCCCCGCCGCGAAAGTGACTGCCTTGAATGTCAAGACCGGCACGAAGCGCGAGGACTCGACATCATCAAGCGGCGATTTCAATTTTCCGCTGCTTGACGTGGGCGAATACGAAGTGACGGTCGAGGCTCCCGGCTTCAAGACGGGAGTGAGCAGCAACATCATTCTCCAAGTGAACGAAAAGGTGCGTGTTGACTTCTCCCTGGATGTCGGCTCCACGACCGAGCGGGTCGAGGTGACCTCTCAGGCGTCCGTGTTGCGGACCGACGACGCTACCCTCGGTCAGACGGTGGAGCAGCGACGGGTCGTCGAACTGCCTCTCAACAACCGCAGCCTGGGGGCGCTCGCCATCCTCCAGCCCGGCGTGCAGTATGGGCCGCGTAGCGGATCAGACGGTCAAGGCTTCGGCCAGCGGCAAGGTTCTCATGGTATCCCGATTCCCGGCATCGGTCTTTCGATTGTCGCCAATGGTCAACGGGAGACCAATCAACATGCGACCCTCGATGGCGTTGTTGCGACCGAAGCGCGTGTGAACACCGTTCCCTTCAGTCCTTCAGTTGAAGCCGTCGAAGAATTTCGTGTCCTCTCAGGAAGCTACTCAGCCGAGTACGGCTTCAACGCCGGTGCGCAGATGATCATCGTCACTCGCTCGGGCGGAAACGATTTTCATGGAGCGGCGTTTGAGTTTCTGCGCAACGATGTATTTGACGCGGAGAACTATTTTCAAAACTACTTCACCCTGCCGGGAGCGCCGCGCCTGAAGAAGGATTCGCTCCGGCAAAACAACTTCGGCGGCGTCCTCAGCGGCCCGGTGCTCATCCCCAAGATATACAACGGGCGCAACCAAACGTTCTTCATGGTCAATTATGAAAAGCGTATACGTCGCCAATCGGGGTTAGCGCAACAGGCAAACCATCCTCCGGCGGCGTTTCGGCGCGGCGATTTCAGCGCGCTGCTTAATCGCCGCACTGAAGGCGGCGCGGCCCTCCCGTCGATTCAGATTGTTGATCCGCTGACCGGCACGCCTTTTACTGGAAACATCATCCCTGAATCGAGGATTGCGCCAGCCGCCAGAGCTTTACTCGCCTTCTGGCCCGAACCGCAGCGCGTGCTTCCCGATCCTTTAACCGGCTTCAACTATACCGGACTCGAACGCCGCACGCTCGACGATGATCAACGCTTTATCAGGATCGACCACAATTTTTCGGAGAAGGACAAAGTCTTCGGGCGTTATGCTTTCAACGACGTAACCTACAACGTCCTTCCCGGAGATAACCCCAACTTCAGTTACTTCGTCGCGGGGCGCAACCAGAATGTCGCATCGCAGTGGATTCACGTTTTTACTCCAAGCCTGATTAATGAATTTCGTTACGGCTACAATCGTTCAGTGAACAACACGCTGAATCCGCGGGCGAACACGGATTTCGACATCGAAGCACTCGGGGTTCCGGGCTTCCGCGTGGTGAATGACAATAACCGCCCGTTCACGTCCAGGGAGACCGGAGTTCCGACCATCTCAGTGAATGCATTCTCCGCTCTTTCCGAACAGGATGGCGGCAACGGATTCGACTTTAATAACCTGCATCAGTTTAGTGACAACGTCACGATCAGCCGCGGCGCGCACAACATGAAAACCGGCTTCGATTACCGCTGGGTAAAACTGTTCCGTGGCGCAGCCAATGTTCCACGTGGGGGCTTGACCTTTGGTGGAGACATCGCTGGCAATGCCTTCGCAGCATTCCTGCTTGGCTATCCGAGTAACACAACGACGCCCGAAGGATTGCCCCTCACAGAAGTCAGGCAGCATCGCATGGCCTTCTACTTCACCGATGATTGGAAGGCGAGCCGCAAGCTGACGATGAATTTGGGACTTCGCTACGAATACAACACCGTGGCGACAGATATTCTGGGTTTGTGGCGCAGTTTGAGCTTTACGGATACGGTCAACGGCCTGCCGACGCTCGTGCCCGACGTTGGTACACCCTACGGTTTTTACAAGCCGCAGAAGAATGTCTTGATGCCGCGCCTCGGCCTCGCCTATCGACCGACCGATGACTGGGTGATTCGCGTCG
>JACCTF010001055.1 GCA_013812565.1 Pyrinomonadaceae bacterium
GTAGAGACGCTTACCGGCAATGAAAGCGCTGGAACTGTAAACAGCCTGTGGCCGGACGTACCGCCCTTTGAAGGTGCGACCAAAGCCGATCTGGCGATCCCGCTGGGCGCTAGGTTAATGATCCGCGCCGCCATGCAGGGAAAGGTCAACTTCATCGCCTTCACCACAGCCAAGAGCGCGCAGGAGGTGCAGAATTTTTATACCAAAGAGCGTATGAAGTCGGCGGGTTGGAGAGCCAGCGAGAAAGGGTGCATCGGCGACACGGAAGATCAACAGAGCCAGGGTGCAGTCTGTTTCTTCAGTCGCAAAGATGGCAGCAAGGAAGAAGGCCTGGCTATTGTGCTGGCTCAGGACGAAAAGACCAAACAAACGGACATCTACTATGCGCGAGTTGATGTCACTGAGTCGGTAGCTACGCCGTCACCATAAAAGTGTCGCACCAACCGAACGGTTACGGTTGGGAAGCTTGCATCGCGTCTACAACGCTCGCTTTGAGTACGTGTGGTTCCCCTCCGGCAAAGACGTACGCTATGCCTTCACCAGGCTGTGGAAAGAGGTCGAGTTTCTCGAATCACCAGCGGAGGTCGGGCGAGCCGCCGCTTGGCTAGCGGCTTGGAAGCGCAGGAGCGCTGGACAGCAGTAAGGTAGCAGCACTGAGGTAGCTTATCGCTGATGAACAACCTATTACCTGCGAGCGACGAAGCGAACCTTGAAGAAGGTGATGATCGCCGGCCGCCGCGCGGACCGCTGGCGATTACTCCAACCATCACACCTTACACGCTCACACTTCATGCCGGGGAGATCACTGAGCGTGCGCTCATCATCGACACGGAGACGACAGGGCGTAGCCTCACCGCAGAGATCATCGAAGTGGCAGTGTGCGACATCTCAGGCTGTATCTTGTTCGAGAGCCTGGTGCGTCCGACAGAGAGTGTGCCACGTGCGGCAGCGCGCATTCATGGCTTAACAACTGATTGCTTGATCAATGCTCCGACATGGTACGAGGTCTGGCGGCAGCTTGAACCAGTGGTGAACTGTCGGACGCTGATCGCCTACAACGCCCCGTTTGATCGAAGAATGGTTGAGCTGGAGTGCGCGCGCTACCGTTTGCCTGCACCTGAAGTACGCTGGCGGTGTGCGATGCGCTTCATCAAAGAGATCAATCGTTGGCGGCGCGCGCCGACACTCGAGGAGGCATGTCGCTCGTACCAGATCACACCAGGCACGCATCGTGCGGCTAGCGATGCTTGTGCTACGGCGCTGCTGCTGCAGCGCGTGCTCAGCAGTTCTAAGTAACGAGACAGGTGCTTGCTGACGAAGGTAGCTGATCCAGGCAAGTCAAAATCAGAAGTGGCAACCCGTGAGAAGCTGCAACCTCAACTAACTCATCAACATCGTGCTGAGCCGCTTGCACGTTTTTCCGATCCACCCACCGCATCATCAAGCGCGGGTCTCGACCTCTCCTGCGCCAGACTTCGATCTAAATCAGTCCACATGAAGTTGGCACAGACAACATACTTCTGATAAATCGATTGTTGCTCAACAAACCATTTTCAGAGGTCCATTGCCTGTGCCAGCGAAAACCATAATCGAAATCCCGACAGACCTTCAAGAACAGATGCTGCAAGAACTTCGGCAGGCGCGCTTTGGCTATCTGCTCGCGCTGCATATCCTGCTGCTGTGTGCTGCGGGGCACACCCCAACTGAGATTGCATCCTTTCTCTTGTGCTCCCGCTCGAGCGTTTACCGCGCCGTCGAAGCGTACCGCCGTGGCAAGATTCCGCTCGCTAGCACCTACGGTGCTGATGAGATGGAGCAGCCCGGCGTGCTCAGCCGCTACATTCCTTCTCTGCAACGCTCGCTGCTCTCGATCCTCAAGTGTGCGCCTGCGCCCTTCGGCTGGTGTCGCACGCGGTGGAGTTGCGCCACGCTCTCCGCTGAATTGAAAGCGCGGCGTGGCGTGACGATCTCGGCGGAGAAGGTGCGCCGCTGGCTGCATAGTCTTGATTATGTCTGGAA
>JACCTF010001058.1 GCA_013812565.1 Pyrinomonadaceae bacterium
GCCACGGTTCCCGCTGCCATTTTATCCCAATCGGTTTTACTCCAACCGAACTCATGAATCATCGGCGCAAGCGTCAACCCCGTATCAGTACACCGTCCGGTGATAACTACCTGCGCACTCCGGTTAAGAGCTTCCACAATCGGCCATGCGCCGAGGTAGGCATTTGCGCTTTGGATTCGATCACGCACCGCGGCGAGCGGTTCCCCAGTGTCCATGTTACGCAGCTCTATGCCGCGCGCCAGCAGGTCATCGAGGCGTTCCATGATGTCGTCGCCCGTCACGGTGCAGATGCGAACTTTGCCCACGAGTCCTGCTTCGCGTGCCGCTTCACAGACGGCCGCGGCACACCCTTCCGGATTAACGCCCCCGGCGTTCGCCGTCACACGGATGTTTCGCTCAACGCACGCGGGCAGTATCTGCTTCATCAGCGGCACAAAGTCGCGCGCATACCCGGCTGTCTTGTCGCGCGCACGCTGTTTCTGCATGATTGACATCGTGACTTCCGCCAGATAGTCGAGCATCAGGTAATCAATCGGACCACCTTCGACCTGTCGCACCGGAGCGTCCGGCAAGTCGCCCCAGAAGCCTTGTCCACTCGCAATGCGAATCCGCTCTTTCATCGCCCTTTAGTTGAAACCGAAGAATCTTTACTCAAACCTAAAAGCTAATCATGCTGATAAATATACGCGGACGGCGCATCCTGTTTCGTGGACGCACCGCCCGCGCGCTGAATTGCTGAATGAAGAAACACTCAGCCAGGTTAATCGACGGGTACTGCCACGACACCTTGCTTCGCGAGTTTAAGGCGTCGTGGTAGCAGGAGTCTGCGATGTCGAAGGCGATTGCGGATCGGTCGTTGTAGTGGTGCTCCGGTTCCGGTTGCGACGGCTGCCGCGACGGCGGGGCGTTGTCCCCGTGCTCGTGTCGCTTTGCGTTCCGCTGGTTGTACTCGCGTCGCTCTGCGGCGTGGTTGTGCCCGTCGTAGTTGTGCCCGTACTGGTGCCGGTCGCATCCGTACTTGTACCGCTTTGTGGTTGGCTAGCGGCATCCGTGCTCATGCTCGGGTCGGTAGTGGCGCTGCGACTGCCACGGCGACCGCGACGACCGCGGGCTGTTGAACTGCCGGACGTGAACGAGAATTCGCGTCTTTCGCCAGGTACGCTTCTAAGCGTCAGACGGTCGCCTCTTTTACGCGCGCTCAGCGAGATGATCGTCGGAGCCGCGGCGGTCTGTCCTCCTGCGGCAGGCGTTGTGGCCTGGCCCGCGGCGGACGCGGCGGCGGCGTCGCCGAACTGCATAGTGACCGCAGTGTAGCCGCGCGTGGTGGCACCCGTGACGCGACCGGCCTGCGTTGTTGAACCGCTTGCTAAAGTGAATTGATTGCCGGTGATGGTTAATGTGGCCTCTCCGGTCAAGCCGCCCTCCGGATAGTTAACCATGCCGGTATAGGTGCCGGAAAGATCAGCTTGCTCACTAGCTGCCATCGCACCGCCGCTGCTCATGCCGCCCTGCTGCGGGGTCGCTCCGGCGGAAGCGTCGGCTGGTGTGCCGGTTTGCGTCTGACCAGATGCATCTGCGGGCGTCCCGGTCTGATCGGACATAGCACCGCTCGTGCCTGCGGCGCCGGTGTTGCGGCGACCACGACGGCCACGGCGTCCACCGCGCCGCGTTCCGGGGTCGGTTTGCATACTGGGATCGGTCGGTGTTGTCGCAGAACTGTCCTGCGTCGTGGCTGATGGGTCGGTCGGCGTCGTGGTGCTGGAGGGCGTGCCGCTTGGCGTCGTGGTGCCAGCCGCACCGGAAGTTGTGCCTGTCCCGCTTTGTGTTTCGGGGGACGTGCCGGCTCCGCTCTGACCAGACTGGTCTGTGCTCATGTTGCGGCGACCGCTGCGGCGACGACCACTGCGACGACCAGTGGAGGGCGTGGCGCCCTCCTGCGTGCTCATGTTTGTGGCGGGCGTCGTTGTCGTCGTCGTCGTGCTGCTGCCGGTTTGATCTTGTGCCAGCACAACGAGATCGGCGGCGACGAGGGCCACAGAAACGATGAGCACAAATAGGCGGACAACGGTGCGCGTTGCGCTGTTGTTCTTGCTCACGGGTGTATCTCCTTCTGTGTTAGTTGCACACGCCTTTTAGAAAAAGCTTAGCGCGCGTCAGATTAAATGTTAAAGCGGCCACTTCGATACTAATTTTGTGGTTCAACCGAACAAGGGATGTTCACATGAAGGTATGCACCACCTAGCACTGTCTCGTCGGTGAACTGAAGCATACGTCAGCCGCTAGCGCATGAGCTCCCATTCGTTCGCGTTCTCTAATGATATGAAGTGCGGCTGCCAGGCCAAAGCGTTGGGGAGATGCTAGGCAGCCACCTGTACCGAAAAAGTGCTGGTAGTTTCGCATAAGAACAAGCGATATGCACGCGGACTTGCACACTGCAGAGTCCTCTGTAATCGGCAAAGCTTACGGCAAACTACAATGGGGTCACTATTGAGGGTAGCACAAATGGCCCTAAGTGTGGGCCGTCGTAGTTTAAGCTGGTGCGCAAAGCCAGTTCCAATGCGTTGCGCGTTTCTTGGGGCACAATAACCGCATCGACGAATCCACGCGCCGCAGCATATTTGGCATCAAGTTGATTTTCGTAATCGGCCCGCACCTTCTCCATGTCAGCGCGCAACTGATCTTCGGGGTTGCGCCCTTCCAGTTTCAACTTTTCGAGCTGTGTCCCAAACAAGGCTTGTACTGCCGAATCACCTTCCATCACGCCCATTCGCCCCGTCGGCCAGGTGAAGATAAAGTCGGGATCGAAACCTTGGCCTGCCATCGCATAGTAACCTGCTCCTGACGCATGGTTGATGGTCAAGACGATCTTCGGCACAAAGGCCGTCGCCATCGCTTCGACAAAACGCGCTCCGGCGCGAATGATGCCGGAGTGTTCGGCTTCTGCTCCGACCATAAAACCAGATACGTCCTGCACGAAGACGAGCGGCGTCCGATGACGATTGCACACTTCAATAAAGTAAGCGACCTTCTCTGCGGAATCGGCGTAGATGATGCCGCCGAAGCGGGGCGGGCCGCCTGCGGGCGGGCGCAGCAGGCCGCGATTGTTTGCGATGATGCCGACGGGCATGCCGCCGATGCGCGCCTGCCCGGTGATAACCTCTCTTGCATAGTCTGTTTGAAACTCATCCAAGTGACCGCCATCCAATAAACAGCGAAGCAACTCGCGCACGTCATAAGGTTGACGATGATCTTCGGGAAGGATTGTATAAATGTCTTCGAGGGGACGCGCGGCTTCAACTCTCTCAGGAGTGGGATCGCAGCTTCGCGGTTTGGTTGGAAGCTCCGCGATGAACTCCCGAATTTTTGTGATGCACGCTTCGTCGTTTGCCACGCGGTAGTGGGCCACGCCGGAAAGCTCTGTATGAGTGCGCGCGCCGCCAAGGGTTTCGTTGTCGATTGTTTGGCCCGTTGCGCCCTTCACAAGGTTTGCGCCGCCCAAGCCCATGAATGAAGTGCCTTCGACCATCACGATGACATCTGACAGCGCCGGCAGATATGCGCCACCAGCAACGCATGGTCCCATCACGGCAGCGATCTGCGGAACATGAAGGTAGCGCCGCATGATCGAGTTGTAATAGAAAATGCGTGACGCGCCGTACTGGCCCGGAAAGACACCGCTTTGGTAGGGCAAGTTGACGCCCGCCGAATCCACAAGGTAGATGATGGGGACGCGCGAGCGCATCGCGATCTCCTGCGCCCGCAGGATTTTTGTAATCGTTTCCGGCCACCACGAGCCTGCCTTCACCGTGGCATCGTTCGCGACCACCACCACCTCACGCCCGCTCACGCGCCCAACCATTGTAACCACACCGGCCGCCGGAGCCGCTCCATTATATTTATCATAGGCGACCAACAAACCGATCTCCTGCACAAAGGAACTCGGATCAAACAGCAAATCACAGCGCTCGCGAGCTGTCAGCTTGCCCTGCTTGTGCTGGCGTTCGATTTTGTCTTCACCGCCACCGCGACGCAGATCAGCTTCAATCCGCTGGAGATCCGATACAAGCTTGCGCAGATGGCTTATAACGGAAGCGTTTTGATCATCGGTCTTATGTTCAAGAACTCTCGGCATCACAGTATCTTCAGTGGTCAGAGATCAACCACAATCACCGGCACGTAGCTGCTGGTTATTCGCACCAAATAAATAGGAATAGTTATAGTATTAGTATCAGGGTCATTTAATTCTCGATGGGATGCCAATAGCGGCCAGAGCAGCCCAAGGCTTAGCGGCAAACCTCCTGCACGCCGCAGCAATGTTGGGTTCTCCCATTAATCGCATCATCCCGATCGCCGTGTTGCGCAATGTCGTCATCACTTGCGGAATGTTTCCAACTCTGACCTGCGAGCGATCCTCATCGAAAGTGACATCCCGCACCCAGTGCGATTGGTTCTCAATGGTCCAGTGTCGGCGAACAATTTCCAGCAGTGTTTTGGCGTCCGCCTTTTCCGCCCCGAGGCTGGTTACTCCATAAACAGTCTCGACCCTGTACTGACCACTCTTTTTGATTGTCACTTTTCTCTCAACTTCAAAGACCTGCTGCATCCCGGGCCAATCGCTATAACCCGTGAGGGCTTGGGTCACGCTTAAGCTTCTCTCTTCAATGCGCCCATGACCCTCATCGATGGTCGCCGAAACTTCTCCTGAGAAGCACTCTCGATCCTTAAAGATGTCACTAATATCTGCCAGCAGGGTGGGCTGGTTACCTTTGACAATCATCACATAATCACCACCCTGGTCGGTGACTGTGTGCGCCACTTCTCGCTGCGTCAATAAGGCATCACACGTCACGACTTTTCCCTTAAGCATCAATTCTTTGAGCAAATCCAGGACGACACCAATCTCATTTGTTTTCTCATCAACCGCGACCTGAGCTAAGGTCATGCCTAATCTCTGCCCAAGTGCTGACAGTAGATGCGCCGCCCGAGCACCCTGCTTACGACTCCCGCGTAAGGTCTTGCCATCGAGACAGACCTGTTCCACCTGCGGTGACTCTTCCTGCGTTAGTTGGATTAAACCTTCTGCCCATTGACCTAACTTAGTTTCCAATTCCGCTTGATTGAGCCTGCGATAAACATTGAAGAATGTCGCCGCACACGGCGCCACCCCCTTTGTAAAGCCGAGGGCCGCCAAAAACTCCGTGCCATAATTGCGCCCCCATTCGGCCATCGCGTGATAGCTGCGATAACCACATAGCATGGCCGCGATGGAGAGGGCGAGGATGGCTGAGAGAGAATGTCGCTTGCCTCGCTCTTGACGATTGTCGGTGATGTCGCATAATACCTGCATCAAGACAGGACTGTGTTTTGTCATTGATTCTCACCCCGGATTTATTTGGTCGTAAATCTCTGGGGTGAGATTTTCTCTTTTTGACTTATTTGTTCAAGGCTTTGGTGTACATCTCTGAGAATTAAATGACCCTGGCCATTTAGTCCCTTCCTTGACAGCGCTTTGCCTGCCCCGGTATCATCCCCGTTTTCGACTTCGATGCTTAACCCTTTCTAATGCAGTATGTTCGAGTCACTATCCGATAAATTAAAACGTACCTTAAAGAATCTTCGTGGCGAGGGAGTGCTCCGCCCGGAGCACGTCGATGCCGCGTTGCGTGAGATTCGTCTGGCGCTGCTTGAGGCTGATGTCAACTATAAGGTCGCCAAAGACTTCATTCAGTCGGTGCGTGAGAAGGCCGAGGGCCAACAGGTTTGGCAAGAACTAAAGCCTTCGGAGCAAGTTGTCAAAATCGTCTACGATGAACTCGTCGAGTTGCTCGGCGGTCAATCTTCCCGCCTCGTCTTCACAAAGACCATTCCAAATGTGGTGATGATCGTCGGCCTTCAGGGTTCGGGCAAAACGACCTCGACGGGCAAGATCGCATTGTGGCTCGCCAAGAACGAAGGGCGTAAGCCGCTCTTGCTGTCCACGGACGTTTACCGCCCGGCTGCACGCGAACAGTTGAAGGTTATCGCTAAAGCTACTGGGCAAACGATCTTTGAATTACCAGAGACAAACGATCCACTGACATTAACGCGCGAAGCATACCTGCACGCGCAGCAGACGGGTTATGACACTCTGCTCATTGACACCGCCGGACGGTTGCACATCGACGATCAGTTGATGGATGAGCTGGTTCAGATTAAGGCGGCGACGCGCCCAGTTGAAATATTGTTTGTCGCTGACGCCATGACGGGCCAGGACGCTGTGCGTTCTGCCGAAGAGTTTCACCGGCAGGTGGGCATCACCGGCGTGGTCTTGACGAAGATGGACGGCGACGCGCGCGGCGGCGCGGCGCTTTCGATCAAACAGGTTACGGGGCAGCCCGTCAAGTTTGTCGGAGTTGGCGAGAAGTACGACGCTCTGGAGCCGTTCTACCCGGATCGCATCTCTCAACGCATCCTCGGCATGGGCGACGTGTTGTCGTTGATTGAAGAGGTTCAATCCAAAGTTGATCGCACGGAAGCCGAAGAACAACTAAAGAAGCTACAGAAGAATGAATTTACGCTTGATGACTTTCGCAGCCAGTTGCGGCAGGTGAAGAAACTCGGCTCGTTTTCAAAGATTATGAAACTGCTGCCCGATCAGCTTCTCGGCGGAATGGGAATGCCGGAGCTGAACGAAGAACAATCTGAGCAGATCGAGCAGGAACTTCGTCGCACCGAAGCGATCATCGGTTCGATGACTCCACAGGAGCGCACCGATCAC
>JACCTF010001066.1 GCA_013812565.1 Pyrinomonadaceae bacterium
ATCTCTATCCAGACCTTACTCGCTCCCTTGGCATACTCAATCGTCTTGAACTTGTAAGGCGTGTAGTCGGCTCATCTTGACGCGAGCTATCGTCTGATTGAGCCATCAAGCGATGCGCGCCTGGCGGCAATACAGAGAAAGTCATACAGATTGCAAGCGCAACCCGCACAAGTAAGCACCCGGTTTTCATCGTTAACCTCCTAAGGTTAGGCAGCCATAGTGAGCCTTGAGGTACGAAAATCATGTAGCTTTAAGCTCAATGATCGTTAGCTTGAAACGCGAGGGTAATTCTTGAGAGAACGGAAATTTAACCGGGCGGTATTACGCTTTGGTAAATACGAAATGAAATTCTGGTAAAGGCATTAAAGGTGCTACCCGGAGATTAATCCTTGACCCTCATAGAGAAAACACGGAGCAGGACCACACCTGCTCCGTGTTTAGTTTTGAGCTTCCTTTCCGGCTTTCACTCTCCGTGTGGTTTGCTTCCAGCTTTTGCCTTCTCCTGTTTTGTTTTCAGGTAAGCGTGCACCTCTTGCGGGGCGAGAACTCTGGAGTCGCCGGGATAGGGTTTATCAAAACCCTTGGTTGAATACCAGATCACACGGTTGAGCAGATTCTCGTCGGCGGCATCCGGCTTTGAGAAGTCCATTCGCGCCGAGGCGAGCGCCCATTCCTTTTGCAGGCCCTTCAGGGCGCTCACTTGTGGATTCAATTCATCAAGCGGAACCTGGTTCGGGAGCGCTCTAAACCGAGTCCGGTTCGGTCTGTTTCTGAACACATGTTTCATCGATGTCGGCTCGACCGCCATGTCCATCTGGTTCATCGGCGGAAGACCCAGTATCTGCTCGATGGTACGCACGAAGTCGATTTGCGTGTAGTAGTGGCTGTCCACCACCTGGCGTTTGGTGTATGGACTAATGACAAACCCTATGGTGCGATGACCGTCCACGTGATCGACGCCGTTCTGTGCGTCGTCCTCAATCACGAAGATCACCGAATCTTTCCAATACGGACTGCGCGAGATTGCTTCAACCACGCGACCCAGAGCCAAATCATTGTCCGCCACCATCGACCGTGGCACAGGGTATGTTGGTTTGCTGCCTTCCGTATGATCGTTGGTGAGCGCCATGATAGTTAAGTCCGGGAGATTGCCGTTCTTAATGTATTCGTTAAACTCTTTTAAGAACACCTCAACCCGGTACTGATCCGGGATGACCATGTTATAGGGCGGGTAATCCCGGTTGATGATCTTGTTCAAGGATGGCACGTCGGAATGAGCTTCCAATTTCACATGAAGCTCTCCCGCTTCCGTTCCCGCGAGGATCTGCGCGTCGCGGTAGAAGTCGCTCCATGTCCCGGCGGTCGTTACCCCGTTTCCTAAAAAGTCGATCCAGGGACCCATCTCCACGCCGTCGGCTCTGAGACCGTTGACGTACTCGCCATAGGCCCGCACCGATTTACCGTGTTTCAAAGCGTTGTCCCACAGGAAACCGGTCTGCGAATAAGCCAGGCTGTCGCCGCCGTTGAACGGATAGGTGCGAATGAACCCACCGTAGGATTTGTCCAGGTAATCGTTCACAAAGGCTTGGGTGATCCATTGGTGCCCGTCGGCCGAGTTGGAACTGCTCACGTAGAGATTATCAAAGAGGACAAAGCCTTCGGCCAGGGCGTGGTGATTGGGCGTGACCTCACGGCCGAATTGCACCAGGTTCGGATCACCGTTCCCCTGCGGGAGATCCCCAAAAATCTGATCGTAAGTACGGTTCTCCTTAATGATGTAGAACACGTGCTTGAACACAGAAGGGTCGCCGAGTTGCGCCGGTATCGGCGCCGGCCTCACCTTCTTGCGTTCGCTGCGATCCTGATTACCCAGAACCAAGTTGACCCAGTTGTTGTTCGCAAAGACTTGAAGCGTGTAGACGCGAAGCTCTGCCTCGGTGGGAAAACTGATAATCGAGGTGCTGCCCAAATTAGACCCGGCAAACTTGCCTGTTTTGTTCGTCGGCGGGTGTGGCCCGACTGTTCCCTCGGGGCCGAGCGAACCGACACCTTTACCGTTGGCGACGATCAAGCGGCGGTTCTCGCCGTCGACAGCAATGCTGCTTGGATACCAAGCGGTCGGGATCAAACCTTCAAACTCAACGGCACGGGAAAATCGCCTGGGCACGTTGTAAACGGCGAGGGCGTTGTTGCGCCCGAGACTAACTACCAAATGATTGCTGTCCATCATTGCCAGCGCATTCGGAGAGCTGCCAAGCGGTGCGCCGAGGAATGGTTTGATGTTGATGGTCTTGACGACTTGCTCGCTTTCAACGTCGATCACAGACACCGTGTCGCTGTTGGAATTAGCGACAAAGAGGCGGCGATCATCCAGCAATAATGCCGTCGGGTGCAGCCCGACTTCAATCGCCTTGATCTCAACCCCGGCGTCCAAATCAACAACGGACACCGTGCCGGTTGCGGCGTACCCGGATTCTTCGTGGGCGACAATCGGGGTGCCGCTCGAATCAACGGTGAAGTCACCGGGTGCGGCCGGGCGTCCGCCCCGGTTGCTTACGTAGGCGCGGTTGCCGCTGACGATGACCGCATGAGGCGCGTTACCAACCCGTATCTCGCCCGCCACTGTGCGTGTGGCGAGATCAAAGACCGCCAGCGTGTTGTTGCGACTGAGAACAACGTACAAAGTCTTGCCATCTTCGGACAGAGCTAAGCCACCGGGGTATGGGTTTCCGTCTTCTCGACCGGAATATGGGATGGTGCTCTTTGGCAGTGTTGTCACCAGTTGATCCAGTTCGAGTGTGCTGTCATCAGCGACACGGGCGATGATGAGCCGACCGTTTGCTTGCGAGGCGTAGAGGGTTTTGCCGTCCGACGAGTAGAGGATGCCGTCGAATGAGGCGCTGGAGCCGGCGGCGGCAAACTCTTGTTTGACTGTGCCGGTTGCGGGATCAACCAGGATAATGGCCCGGTATGTTCCAGTAAGGAAAGCGGCGGTCTTGCGATCCGGGCTGAGGGTGACGGCGATGGGACGTCCCCTAAATTCCACCTGCTGACCCGCCGGGTGCAATACCTGGTTCGTTGGCAGAACCACCTTACCGTCCGGTTGACGACCTACTTGCTGTTTCGGTGAATACTGTGCGGTGACTGCTCCGTTGCCTGCGGCTAAAATTCCTATAACCATCAGAGCAACGATTGTGGGCTGAAATTTCAGTTGCCTGTTTTTTTGTTCGCTTCTTTTCATTTTCTCACTCCTTGTTGAAGGACCCGCAGTATGGGATGGCCGTTGAAACTTGGCCTGTGGAGATGCGCCTTCTACCTCTCGGTTGCATTTAAGTCAGCAGAAGGTGCAGAAGATGTTGCGACTGAGAAGACTCACCAATGCAGTGGATGAGGATGTTTGATCAGAAGAGCGCTGCGGGGCACAAGCATGATCTGTCATGATCAATTCACAATCTTTCCAACTGCCATATGCAGTGTGCCTATTGGGCACACTACTACCTGACGAAGCATCCGGAATATGCCGGAAAGTGCCTTTCTGGAGGAGCGGCACTTGTATCCTTCGCGTATTACGGTGGATGAATATTTGTATTAAGTTTTGATTAATTCATGTTACGGGACTCTGCAACTCTCATCCTGAACGGTCAGCACAAACAACCTCAGCGATCAATGTTTGTCAGAGCACTTTTGTTATGACGCTTGTTAAGGC
>JACCTF010001080.1 GCA_013812565.1 Pyrinomonadaceae bacterium
TGCCAGCGCACGTCGTTGGCGGAACCCACACTTGCCGCTCTCTCTAGTTCTTGCTCTGGCGCGCCGTCTCTGCGGTCTTCAGGCGTGAAGATCAAAGCGAAAGGCTGACCCGTGACTTCCGCCTCTCGGTAGCCGAAGATGCGTTCTGCTCCAGCATTCCAACTAACAATGTGACCGGTCGAGTCAAGGTGGAAGATCGCGAAGCCTTCGATCTCTTTGATGAGCATCCGGTAGGGCGCGTCGCCGAACAGGTCTTGCAGTTTTTGTTCTAGTTCCACTTAACTTTTCCCGGCTCGCATTCGAGAGCACGTTGCTGGCGTTTGAAGGATCAATTGTGACAAAGCGTGAAAGTAAGCAGCAGTCATCCACGGCGACTGATTAGCTCGCAGTGGGACTTATGCACAGCTACTGCATAATCAATGCTCCCGCTGACTGAGCATTCATCGGTTTAGAGAAGAAGTATCCTTGCCCGTATTCACATTCCAATCTCTTAAGTTGATCCAACTGCTCTACTGTCTCCACTCCTTCTGCCGTCACCTCCATGTGCAGATTGTGGGCCAGTTGAATGATCGTCCGCACGATCTCTAGGTTCTTAACCTCAACTCTCATCCGACCGATAAAGGAGCGATCAATCTTCAGGGTATCAACGGGGAAGCTATGCAGATATGAAAGCGATGAGTAACCTGTCCCGAAGTCATCGATGTGCAACTTAACTCCCAGGTCTTTTAGTTGTGAGAACACAACCGCAGCGGAGTCAGCATTTTCCATGATCCCACTCTCCGTGATCTCTAACTTCAAACTGTGTGCTTCAAGTCCGGTCTCACGTAGAACCAGGTCGACGCGCTCAACCAGATCAGCTTGCGAAACTTGCTTACACGAAAGATTTACATTGATGCTTAAGCGCGACGCGGTGGAAGACTGTTGCTGCCATACTCGCATCTGGTGGCATGCCTCGTGCATCACCCACAGTCCAATCGGAATGATCATCCCGGTCTCTTCCGCGACCACTATGAACTCCGCTGGCGCAAGGGTGCCACGATGTGGATGCTCCCAGCGCACCAGCGCCTCAAAGCCAGTCAACATGCCGGTTGACAGCGACATGATTGGTTGGTAGTGGACACGAAACTCCTGGCGTTCGACAGCACACCTGAGATCTGCCTCTAACTTCAACAGCGCCATCACACGGGTGTGCATCTTCGGGTCAAAGATCTCATGCCGTCCCTTGCCAATCGCTTTCGCACGGTACATCGCCGTATCAGCATCACGCAGGCAGTCTTCCGGTTGGTCGTGCATTCCTGAACTCAGGGCAATGCCAATGCTGGCAGTTGTGAATACCTCATGTCCGTCAAGGCTGAAAGGAACCATCAGTTCCTTCTGGATGCGCTCAGCAATGCGCGTCGCGTCACTAATGTCGTTGATGTCTTCAAGAAGGATGGCGAACTCGTCCCCGCCGAGGCGCGCGACGGTATCTTCAGGGCGCAATGTCGTAAGTAGCCTTCTCGCGATTGCCACGAGCAATTGATCGGCAACTCCGTGTCCGAGGCTGTCGTTGATGACCTTGAAGCGATCAAGATCGAGGAAGAGCACAGCAAACAGGTAATCTTCATGCCGTTTGGTCAACGCGATGCAGCGCTTCAAATAGTCGATCAGCAAGGCTCGGTTCGGCAAGCCCGTTAGAGTGTCATGAAATGCGGCATGCCTCAGGCGTTCCTCAGCCCTCTTGCGTTCGGTGATGTCCCGCGTCACATGCGAGAAGCCGCGCAAGACGCTGGACTCATCTCTGAGCGCTGTGATCACTACATTGGACCAGAATCTGGAGCCATCCTTACGCACGCGCCAAGCCTCGTCTCCATACCGGCCTTGCTCTGCGGCCACACTTAGTTCGCGCTCTGGCTTGTCTTGCTCGATGTCTTCCGGAAGGTAGAAGCGGGAGAAATGCTCTCCGATGATCTCTTCAGCCGCGTAGCCTTTGATGCGTGCGGCTCCTTCGTTCCAGCTAACAACGCGACCTTGGGTATCGAGCATCAGGATCGCATAGTCTTGAACACTCTCAACAAGCAAACGGAACTGATCTTCTGATTGGTGCAAAGCTTGCACCATCTGCACTCGCTCAACCAGCCGTCCCACCTTCGCCATCAGGTACACGGGGTCATAAGGCGCTTGAAGATAATCGTCGGCTCCCGCGCGTAAGCCCTCAACGACGCTTGCCGTGTCAATGCGTAATGCACTAACGAGCAGGATCGGAGTCGTGCGCAGTGTGGCATCGGCACGAACCAAGCGGCATAAATCAATGCCGGAGGCGCGCGGCATCGAGACATCGCTGATCACCAGTTGAGGATGCCCGCGCCGTGCTACTTGGAATCCTTCATGTCCGTCGGATGCAGTGAATACGCGGTAGCCGGCTTGTTCAAGCATCAGGGTCATCAACTTCAGTTGATCGGGTATGTCATTGACGACAAGTATCGTGTTTTCGCCTGGATATTTCATTAACAGCAGACTTCTCCCAAATCAGCGTTGAACGCTTTAAGGCTGTGAGTCATGAGCAAGAGTTGTGTCCGGTAGCGTTTGTAGTAAGCAGTGAGGGTAAGGAACAAGAGGCACCACGTGTTGGTGATGATCGATGCGAGATTACCTTAGATGGCAGAATTAGGACAATCGATAGGGGAGCGGCGTGAAGTACACAGGTATTGTGCTCTGGAAGAACCAGGGGCATGCGTGGCTGAGCTGCGCGATACAGACATTCCCAGTCTGTTGTTTGGAAGCGTAGTAAATGCCGCATGATATGTTTGCATTTACGCTAACGGCGTACCCTTCATTAGGCTGTGTGCGCGCAAGGACATAACCCAAATTTCGCACAAATTAAGCGAGTAAATTAGCAGACTCATTCTATGCACTATCGGTGTACACCCATGTTTGGCGGCACCTTCAAACGCAAGATATAGCGTGCGGGTGAGCGTCTAAACAAGGCTGGTGAGATTATCCAATCACCACAAGATGTTGCCGCTAACTCGTCAAATGCGCGCGCCGTTCGCTCGCCTGTCTACTTTCCCATTTGCTGTGTGTTGCTTGCACTTGAAGATTCATGCCGCGACCGAAAGTAGTGAGATTGCGCCTTGGCGCGAAATAAG
>JACCTF010000893.1 GCA_013812565.1 Pyrinomonadaceae bacterium
CTTCCTATCCATTTCATCGCGAAACTGCTCTGCGTAGTTTTCAGCCACACGGTCATAGCTGATTTGTAGTTCTTCGCTCATTAGCTCCATCTCTTCTCTCGAATATTATCTGTGAGCGCAAGGTGTAGCCGCCCAACGCTGATGATATAAAGCGGGCACCTCCTCCGGTGAGCCTTTGTTAGACTCACTTGTAGGTTATGTAATCGCAAAGGAGGCACCCACGATGACAGTATATATCGGAGTCGATCTTCATGGTCGGCAACAAACCGTCGCTTACATGGACACTTCTGACGGCGAGATCAAGCAGTATGAACTACACCACCAGAAGGATGATGTGCGCTCATTCTACCGGCAGTTTGCCGGTGAGGTCATCGTCGGCGTTGAAGCCAGCGGTTATACCTCGTGGTTCGAAGAGATGATCGAAGAACTCGGTCATAAATTGCTCGTCGGCGACGCGGCCAAGATTAGACGTCTAGCACGCCGCCGCCAAAAGAATGATCGTCGTGATGCGGAGCTGATGCTCGACCTGCTGATGCATGACGAGTTTCCACGGCTCTTTCGTTACTCAGCCGCGAGCCGCGAGGTGTTACGGCAACTGCGGTTTCGTCACAAGTTAGTCAAGATGAGGACGATGGTGTTGAACTCACTACATGCGCTCTCGATTGGTGCCGGGTTGAGCTTGCAAGCCAAGCTGGCAACCGCACAGGGACGCGCCAGGCTGCAACAGTTACGGTTGTCACCAGTGCTAAATCAGCAGCGTGATGAATGGTTGGCAGTGACGGACGAGTTGAGCACACGCATCCTCACGGTCGAGCGATGGTTGAAGATCCAAGCCAAGGGTAATGCGCAGGTGCAGCGAGTGCAAACGCACGCGGGAGTCGGGTTGCTGACGTCGCTTTGTTTGGTTCATACGCTCGGCGACATCAGCCGCTTCAGTTCGACGCGCAAGGTCACGGCGTATGTTGGACTGGATGTCACGGAGCATTCGTCGGCAGAGCGCAAAGTTTATGGAGGGATTAGCAAAGCGGGTTCCCGGTTGCTGCGCTACTTGTTGGTCGAAGCTGGACAGACAGCCGTGAAGAGCGATGACAATCTGCGCAGTTTCTACAACCAAGTTATGAAACGTCGTGGCAAGGCGAAGGCGAAAGTCGCTGTGGCACGTAAGCTGTTGGTGCGACTCTTTATCATGCTTAGAGACAAGATCGATTATGCCGAGTTTCTCCGCCGCGGAAACAGAAGCGGAGACTAACCGGCAGTCGAAGTCAGCTTGCCCGGCAATTCCGTAGGCGACGTGCTCTATATATAAGGAGCGGGAATGCCTGTACGCTGATTGGGCGGCTGACCTTTCTCCTATATAAAAAGGAGAGAGTGCGCATTATTCCTCATGGGCTACTGGATGCCCGGATAGATGGTTGATCGCTGTCGCCACCGAGCGATGATCGACGATGAGGCAGGCGCAATAAGCGACGAAAGAACAAGGCGGGCAAACAAGGTGGATAGATTCTAGAACTTACATCAGTGCGATTTCATAACCTGAGCAGGCAAGATCAAGGAAGCAAAAGAAGCGGCACCTGCGCAGCTTCAGGAGAGGTGTTGCTTTTTTCTCTTGACACGCTTTATAGATGGAATTGAGCCGCCGCGCACACGACGCCGATACATTCAAGTTCTCGATGAAAAGCAAGCTAACTCGCGGTCGGCTCAAATGACAGACTGTGTGAAAACTATTGTGACCCAGCAACGTATAATACCGCAGATTCTACTTGTGAGGTTACTGCCTGATGCCCTTCATCTCTGGGATCAATCGAGAAGAAGTCCTGCTCTTCCCTGAAGCCATTGACGACTACATCACTGCTGAGAACCCGGTCCGCTTTATTGATGCTTTTGTCGTTAGCCTTGATCTTGAGGAACTTGGCTTCACCCGCTCAACGCCTGCTGCGACAGGTAGACCTCCCTATGATCCGGCAGACATATTGAAGCTCTACATCTACGGCTACTTGAATCGCGTCCGCTCATCTCGATTGCTAGAACGTGAAGCTACGCGCAACGTTGAAGTGATGTGGCTGCTGTGTA
>JACCTF010001089.1 GCA_013812565.1 Pyrinomonadaceae bacterium
ATCCAGAAGGCGCCGGCGCGAATCGCCCCCGCGCAGTGGATAAACGCCGGACGATTCTCCGGATCGTCCGTGAGCTTGAGGAACTCGGTCGCCTGCTCCTCCTTCGGCTCTCCGAAAACAACAGGGATGTTGAAATAGCGTAGGCCAAGTTGCTTGGCCGCCGCTTCTTCTTCCGCGGCCCTATGTTCGCCGGGCGGGCGCAGGTTGATGATCGCCTTGACGCCCTCGGCCTTCAGTTTTGCCAGATGCTCTATCCTCGGTTGGCCGCCCGTACAGAACTGCTCATTGATCTGCATGAAATTGCGAATCGGCGGCGTCTCTTGCTGCGCCGCCACGGGTACTGCTATAAGCCACCAAAGCGAAATGAGCGCAAGTTTTTTCATGACGTTCCCCTTCCTCCTTCTACTAAACGCGAAGTAACTCCACAGGATTTAGCGTGTCCGGCTGACGGGATATTTGCCCGGTGTCATCATCGTCATCATTGGGTGAGGCGGCAACACGCATCGAGCCAAGTTAGCGGGACAGCAGACCCGCACCCAGGACTCCGAGGATGGCGCTTGGAATAGCCACCGCGAGCCAGCCGAGCACGGCAGTGAGAATCGCCTTTCCGGTGCTAAAGTCTAGTGCCTGACGAATAGCGATGATGCCTGCGATCAGAATCCAAATCCCTAACGCAACCCGAACAAGTCCACCAAACAGAGGAATGATCCCCAGCACATACAACACACCGGGGGCTTGCGCGAAGCCTATGGTGCGAAGCAGTTCCCCCCACGTAGCAGTACCTCCAAGTAGCTTATCCCCGATGAGGTACGTGATCCCCGCCCAGAGCAGCCACCCGAAAATCGCTCCGGCCAAACCGGCGATGATCCCGTAGGTTCCATGACCAGAAGCTCCGATGGCTTGTGCAATGGCGACAAGCGCGATAACGCCCGCCGCTTGTCCCGTTGCAGTGTGGTCAGCCTCAACTTCCTCGTAGATATTTGTGTCTAATTTAGCCGCGCCGAGCATTCGTTCAGTCCATGAGTGTCGTAGCTGTGTTGTCATTTGTCCCCCTTAAATATATGTAAACTGAGCCATCAACAATTCGGTGCAAGCTTCATCTGAATTATGTAATTGGCAGACGATCTATATCAGCAATCATGCCGCACGGCAAGGCACGCAACCAAAAACATTGATCCGAAAAAAATTACCACCGAGACACAGAGCGAAGATGAACAAGCATTTGCTGATCATTCTTTATCTCTGTATCACGGTGGCCGATGTTGGTCTTGTGTGATTTTACTATTACGGCGCGCTGGCACGGATCGTCAACCGGGTACCTGCCCGCAAGTCCAGATCATCTCTCCCCTGTACATAAACTGACCCGGCTCCCGCGCCACCGCCGACCACGGCTCCGATGGCTGCCCCCTTGCCGCCCCCGGCAATCGCGCCGATCACCGCGCCCGCCGCCGCGCCGATGCCAGAGCGTTTTGCCGTCGTGCTGCCACGGCTTTCTCCCTCTTCGACGCTGCCTTCATTGTCCACACGCACCGTGTCGCCGTTCGGTGTGCGAACGCTCTCGACGATTCCGGCGAAATCATAGCTACGCCCGTTCATGCGAATGCGGTCGAAGTCAAGCGTCAACGCCGAGCGTCCCTTGACTCGCCCTCCGCGGTTAGCGCCCGAGACTCTGCCCGTAATAATCGCTCCGCGATAGCGCGCTGGACTTGTCACGCGCGCCGTAAAACGATCTCCGTCCTGCGCTGTCCTCGTCGTCAAATCACGGTTGAGCACGGCTACAAGCGTCGCGCCGTCCGACACGAGGAAGCGATCAGCGGCTCGCTGTGCAGAGGCTTCCGTTCCTGTCAACGGTGCGGCGCAAAGCAGAACGAGCAGTAAGCCGAGCGCACCAAATTTGTTTAATTTAATCATCATCTTCTCCTTAAATTATTCATTTGTGATATTCAAACCATTGCTCATTTGCGCCGCAAACAAAAATGCAACGTCAACGGCAAGCGACGGTCGTTGGTATAGATGAGCACACGCGACATCTTGGATGCCACAGGGCCGAAAGTTACGACCCGGCGCTGCTTTACACCTTTTACCGAGATGAGCTGTGCTTGATAGGAAACAAAGAGGCTAACGGTAACAGTACAGAGTACGAAGTACGAGGTTCGGTGTTGAAGTCAGAGTTAAAGTCAGAGTTAAAGAAAGACCCGGGCCGAGGGTTAGTAACTCGACACGTCGAACTCCGCACCTCTTACGGCTAACGTTGTTAGTTGCGATTTTGCAGGAAAGCTTTTGTGGCTTCAACGGCCGGGTCTTTCTCCGTCCGTCTGAGCAGCGTGTAGGTGATTGTCTGTTCGATCCGGTCGCCGATGCGCACGTGGCGGAGCGGGCCGAGCATTTCCAATTCAACATAAGCCTGCGGGTCTTTGTTTGTATAGACCTCAACGCTGCTTCCCCCGTCCGGGTATTCAGCTTTGTCGATTCGCGGTGAGTCGATGCGTAACACATGTATCGCTCCGACCCAGATGAGCGTCCCGGCATCCGAGCCGATCTTATGACTAGCTTGCCGGTCACGGACAACCGATAACAGTCCATCCTTTACCCGCAAGCCTTGCGGCAATTCGGGTGATTGTTTGTTGTAGCCCGCGGGGTAGATGGAAGTTTGTGGCACCGGCACATAGACGCCAAGCGGGTCTCGAACCTGCGTGACGACCCACACGCTGACGCGCTGCGGATTTCCAGCAACCTTCTCGAAAGTGGTAGTAATTTTCATTACTGCCTTTTGCGGATCGAGGTGGATGCGGCGACGCGTGCGTATGCCGTAGGCAGGATCAACGGGAGAGAGGAGTTCGATGCTCGCGTCATTTACACTGGCTACTACCGGCAGCGAGTCGAAAGCGACTGGTGGCGGCCACGCGCGTTTGGTGATGCGCGGCCAATCGGCCTGCGGCGCGGGCCATGCTTTGTCGCCGCCGAAGTTGCCCCATTCCTTTGATTCGGGTTCTGGAGACTTTCCCATCAACTCCTCATTCTCCCAGAACACTCCTTCTTCCCCGACAAACCTAAACTGCATGACTCGGCCGATAGACGGCACGACCACCGCTTCCACTCGACCGTTGCTGATAATGATTGAATCAGACCAGCCGTGATACCTGACGCGTTGGACACTCACCCTCTCCGGCTCAGGCGTTGTCTGCCGCAGAACTGCATTAGTCATACATAACAATACCGTTGCAGCTAACGAGCAGGTGATGGTGAAGATAATGTTCATACTCAGAGTTCTGTTTGCCTTAGACGTGACGAGTGACAAGTAAACAGTGATAAGTGACAAGTCAAGAAACAGAAAGTCCAGATTATCCTGCTTCTACCGCTGCCTACTGCTTTCTGCCTTCTGTCTCGTCACTCTTTACCCATCACTGTTGAGGATTTAAGATTCTCTCTGCCGCTCCATTCACCGTTGCGGTAGACGGCATCCGGCGGGAAGCGCGCTTCGAGGTCTGCCGCACCCCAATCAATTTTCACCGCTCTCTCCTTTTTGTAGAACAGCAACGCGGCCTCCGTCCCGGGACGCAACACACCCTGTCTGCACGTGACGTAGTAACCGCGAGCATCCGCTTCCTCTAAGCCATAAAAGACTGATAGATCACCGACATCTTGAACGCTCGCGCGCCGTTGCGATTTGCTCTCACTCCACGCTGCATCTTCATTGATAGCGATGTCAGAAGTGAACGGCGACACCCGCGCTTGCCCCGTTTCAAGGCGATTGATCACCAGCGCATTGCGGATGATTAAACTGAAGATCGTCCCGCTCTCGTTAAATCGTAAACCGTCGTACACCCTTGGATCGGCGCGCTCCACACTCCCATCAGCCAATCCTTTAAGCACCGATGTGAGGGCTACAAAGTTCAACTGTACCAAATCCATCTCGCTTCTGCCGCGTAGCGCACCTGTTTCAATCAAGACCACGGGCGTTCCCCAGCGTGTGATCAGGTCGCCGAAAGCGCGCGGATTAAATGTATCGTCGTAGCGCCCGATGTGACCTGAGATAAAAGGCGCGAGCGCTTCGACGATCCGCGCGCATATTTTCTTGCTGCGAATTCTTCCCGGACTATCGCTGCCGCTTTCATCAAAGGGTACGGCCAGGAGTGAGATAGCCGCTTGCCGTCCGGTGCCTCCGACCGCCGTGCGCGGATTTTGATTGTGTAAGTTGAATCCGATGTCAGGCGACCACTCATCGCGCAGCTTTTTCAACAACTGTCCCTCCGGCGTCACGAGCGCGCGGGCATCACGGTTGATGTCGATGAACTGAAGGTTGCGCCGTTGAAATAATTCTGCTCCGTCCGGATTCAACATCGGCACGGCACGCAGGGTGATGCTTCGTTCGATGGAACTGACTGTAGAGGTGCGACGATTCTGCTGTAGGTAGTGGAACAAATCGATGAGCGCGCTCGTGGCCGTCGGTTCGTCGCCGTGCATCTGTGACCACATGAATACCTTTAGCGGTCCAGTGCCAAACTCCATCTGATAGATTTCCCGATCAGCAACCGAGCGCCCGACTTCATGTACCGTCACCCCTTCGGCACGCAACCGATCCAGGTACTTTTTCAAATCGACGTGGCGCACACGCGACGGATCAGTGTGCGTAATGCGTTGCTGCAACCACTCTGCGTAGAGGGTCTGCGACGTTGGCGCTTGGGCCACGCTGATACCACTACAAATCAGCAGCAGCAAACATGCTATTACGGTTTTTACAGGCATTGGGCGCAAGAGTTTCGTGGTCAAGCTGATGATATTACTCAGATGAATAGTCACTTAGGCTGAATGTTGATGCAAGATTCCAGCCGCAAACGAGGTTGATACGACAATCCTCATCATCCGCCGAGTCTATCCGGTTGGATAGTTTATTCCAACTATTCAGATCGTTATCAAGCTGCTTCAGTATCACAGTGGATACCCTAACGTAGTCGGTTCGGCTAACTCGATCCACAACTCAGCCAACAATTTATCACTACTTGAAAGTGCTCGAAGCAGCATCCTCAAAAACTCGTGCACACAAATCGTCATCCTCGACCGCGACTATAAAGTTCAAGAGAAAGATATGGTGGATACCGGCTCGGAGTACCGACTTTAGTCGAACTTCTTTCCCACGCCGCGCAACCGCCCGAAGGCAATGCTCCAAACTTTCGTTTGCTTGAAAGCAAAAGCAGGTAAGCAACTACCGGTCAGGTCATCGACACAGCGATGCTTCATCCATCACCTTTATCCCCTCGGTGCTTTATTCCCCGACCACTCCAGCGCTACCGAATGTGTTATAAAGTGCATTACAAAGACTTCAATGGAGGGTAATAAGTCATGCGTATCAGACGTCGCGAATTCATTTATGGTGGGGCGGCCGGGATCGCAGCAACGCTTTCCCATTGGCAGAAATCCGCCTATGCTGCCCTCAAGAATGTGAAGTTCAAGATCGGCCGTGATCGACGCGCTCGCCGACATCGGTTTCAGCCACTGGGCACAACTCGAAACGGATTGTCCGACCGACTCGGTCGAAAACGACATGAGGACAAATCTCGGTTACATCCGTGATCTAGCGGCGAAGCGTAACGCGGGCAACGGGTGACGAGTAGTTCAAAGTTCAACCTTTAGTTTGTTTTCAGAAAGGCAAGCTAAAGCTTG
>JACCTF010001100.1 GCA_013812565.1 Pyrinomonadaceae bacterium
GCGTGCGGAATGTCGCGGCTACGCCGCTTACGAAACGATGATTGATGAAACAGAACTTGATGCCGTGGTGGTTTGCACGCCGCCCGTCACACATGAGGAGATCAGTCTTCACTTCCTGAAAAAGAAGATTCATGTTCTTTGCGAGAAGCCGCTCGCCGTCAGTGTTCATAGCGCGCGAAGGATGCTGGACCAGGCGCAACAGGAGGACGTGCTGCTAACGATGGCTTCAAAGTTTCGCCATGTCGTAGATGTAACGAGCGCCAAAAGCTTTATCACCTCCGGCATCCTCGGAGAGATCATCCTTTTTGAAAACGCTTTCACCTCACGTGTGGACATGTCGATGCGCTGGAACTCGCAGCCCGAGATCAGCGGCGGCGGAGTTCTCATCGACAACGGAACGCACTCGGTTGATCTCATGCGATATTTCCTCGGGCCACTGGCCGACGTGCAGGTGGTGGAGGGAAAGAGAAGTCAGGGACTGAAAGTTGAGGAGACGGTGCAGGTTTCAGTTAAGAGCGTCGCCGGTGTGATGGGGAGCATCGATCTTTCGTGGAGCATTAACAAAGAACTGGACAGCTACATCAACGTCTACGGTTCGCACGGCACAATCTGCGTCGGTTGGCAGGAGTCAAAGTATCGCCAATCATCGAGCCGCGACTGGGTGATGTTCGGCAAAGGCTACGACAAAGTTCAAGCGTTTAGCAGCCAGCTTGATAATTTTTCGCGAGCCATCAACGGCGATGAATCCTTGCGCGTCACCGCCGCGGACGCGCTCGCTTCGGTCGAAGTTATCGAAGCGGCATACACTTCATTGCATCAAAACCGGTGGACCCCGGTCGGCGGCGATTTGGTGCATATAATCGGTCGGCCGACAGACGCCCATTGCGCCGTCGAAACACGGAGCCTCGGACGATGAACCGCATCCACCCTACCGCCATCATCGAAGAAGGAGTGGTAATCGGCCCCGGCACCGCCGTGTGGGACAACGTTCATATACGGCATGGGGCACGCATCGGAGGCGAGTGCATCATCGGAGAGAAGACATACATCGCATACGGCGTGGAGATCGGACATCGTGTCAAAATCAACGCCTTCGTCTACATTTGCAATGCCGTTACGATTGAAGACGGGGTGATGATCAGCGCCGGAACCATCTTCACCAACGACCGCTTCCCGCGCGCGACCACGCCGGACTTGAAGCATCTGCGATCCTCAGAGCCGGACGAACACACGCGGCCGACGCTGGTGCGCGAGGGGGCAACCATCGGAGCGGGAAGCATTATTGGCAACGACCTGGTGATCGGCCGCTTTGCGATGACGGGGATGGGCGCGCTGGTGACAAAGTCCGTACCGGATTTCCATCTCGCCATCGGGCAGCCGGCCGTTTCCGTTGGCTGCGTCTGCCGCTGCGGGCAACCGCTGCTTCGCTTTCAACAGCAGGGCGCTCCCGCACGTAAAGAAATCACCTGCGCGGCCTGCGGGTTGCGGTATGCAATCGACAACACGGCGGTGGAAGAACTCGATCCGCCACGTTAAATCACACCACATGGCATTGGCACACGATGGAATATCGATTAATCACAGAGGCCAGATGCGGGCACACAGAGCAAGAGTAAGTTTTCTCTGTGCCGACTCTGTGCTCCTCTGTGCCTCTGTGGTGAGGATGCAGCATCTATCACCTTTCAACGTGCAACTGCACTCTGTACCGGTCCCAAGTAATTCGATTTAGCTGTTTCCCAAACAGAGTTCGACGAATCTCACGCCAATGACATCACATTCATCACAACGCTGGGCGGTAATCGGCGGCGGCCTGCTTGGCATGACGCTGGCCCATCGTCTCGCCAAACGAGGCGAGCGCGTCACACTGTTCGAGGGGGCGGATCATTTAGGAGGATTAGCCAGCGCCTGGAAACTCGGCGACGTAGTGTGGGATCGCCACTATCACGTCACTCTGTTGTCGGATACGGCGCTTCGTTCGCTGCTGGCGGAGATGGGATTGGAGAAGGAGATCGAGTGGGTTGAAACCCGGACCGGCTTCTACACCGGGGGCAATCTTTATTCGATGTCGAACACGCTGGAATTTCTCCGCTTCCCGCCGCTCGGACCTGTGGGCAAGCTGCGACTAGGGGCGACCATCTTTTACGCCTCGAAAGTTCGGGACTGGCAACGGCTGGAAAAGATTACCGTAGCCGATTGGCTCCGGCGATGGTCGGGCCGTTCCACCTTCGAGACGATCTGGCTGCCGTTGCTACGCGCCAAGCTCGGAGAAAACTATACAAAAGCTTCAGCCGCATTTATCTGGGCCACTATCGCCCGCATGTATGCCGCCCGTCGCACCGGCTTGAAGAAAGAGATGTTCGGGTATGTCCCCGGCGGGTACGCGCGCATTCTTGAA
>JACCTF010000901.1 GCA_013812565.1 Pyrinomonadaceae bacterium
GACACAGAGGATGCACAGAGATGGCACAGAGAGAGCAGACTAACCAGGTGATGCAGGCGGTGATCGGTGCGGCGATGGAAGTGCATCGTGCGTTCAGTCCGGGCTTGCTAGAGTCGGCGTATCATGAGTGTTTGTGCCGTGAGCTTACAGTGCGCGACATCCCCTTTGAGCGTGAGCGACCGTTGCCGGTAGATTATAGGGGTGTGCGACTTGAATCAGGTTACCGTCTCGATTTACTCGTTGCCAGTTCTGTTGTCGTCGAAGTGAAATCGGTGGAAGCTCTCGCCCCCATCCATGAGGCACAACTCATGACTTACCTACGCTTGGGCGGCTGGCGCGTCGGGCTGCTCATCAACTTCAATGTTTCCATGCTGAAAGATGGCATCCGCCGCAAGATCATGGGCTATGATTCTTGAAAACTCTGTGTACCTCTGTGCCTTCTCTGTGTCTCTGTGGTGAGATCAACAAGCACTATCACTCAACCCCAATATGCGCTTACTTTTCATCACCCTGCTCCTCGCCTCCCTCTCCAACTGTACACCCTCGCCCTCGGCAAATACCTCGCAAGCGGAAGACCGCATCACGCTCACTTACTGGAGCGCCACCAACCCCGATGAAGTCAAGTTTGCCAACGAGACGGCCGCCGAATGGAACCGCGAGCATCCACAAATCCAGATCAAAATTGAAGTCGTTCCGGCGGGCCAATCTTCGGAAGAGGTCGTGCTCGCCGCTGTCGCCAGCCGCACCACGCCAGACATCTACGCCAGCGTCTTCCCCGGCGTAATGCAGGACCTGCTCGATGCTCGCGGCGTTGTCCAACTCGACGGCTTCCCGGACTTCGACGCTGTGCTCAATGAACGCATGCCGCCAGAGACCTCTGAACAGTATCGCTCACCCGACGGCCACTTCTACCAAATGCCTTGGAAGTCGAACCCGATCATGATGCTGTACAACACGGGTATGCTGCGCGAAGTTGGCATCACAACGCTTCCAACAACCTACTCAGAATTCCTTGCCGCAGCGACTCGCGTGACGCGCGACCGCGACGGCGACGGACGCGTTGATCAATGGATGGCGACGATTGATTACCTGCCGATATGGTACAAACGAATGTACGACTACTACCCGCTTTACCTCGCGGCGAGCGGAGGAGAAACGCTGCTTCAGAAGCGCCGGGTCGCGTTCAACAATGAGCATTCCATCGAGGTCTTTCGTTTCCTTCAAGAGTGCTTCTCTAAGGGCTACGTTCCCCGCCAAACCTTTCAAGGCGACGTGTTTCTCGATGCCAAAGTCGCCGCCAAATTTAGCGGCCCGTGGAGCATCAGCCACCTTGAGCGATACCGGCCCGCCGACTTCGAGTATGAGTATGCACCTATGCTGCGACCCGACAACGCTTCAATACAACCGGTCAGCTACGCCGATTCAAAGAGCATCGTCATCTTCACAACGTGCCGACACCCGCGCGAAGCGTGGGAGTTCGTTAAGTTTATGACGACGAAGCGCAACGATCTACGTTTGCTTGAAATTACAAGCCAACTTCCGATCCGCGCTTCGATGCTTGAGGATGAAGTCTTCGCTGACTACTTCGGGCGTCATCCGCAGATGGTGCGTTTCGCTGAGCAAGTGCTTGGGGCGCGCAGCGTCGATTCAGTTTCCGAACTAAAAGAGATTTTCGACATCATCACTCAGGAGTTTGAAGCCTCGGTTATCTTCAACCTGAAATCACCGGAACAGGCGGTGCAAGATGCAGCCCAGCGAAGCCAAACGATTCTCGATGTGGAATAGGGGAGAGCGGAAGGGAGAAAGCAGAAGGGAGAAAGCAGAGAGGGGTCTGCTTCCCGCTGCCTTCCGCCCGCTGCCTTCACAATCTGCTGACCGTGCGGGTTATTTGATGGTACTGCCTTATGTCATTCACACCGTGATTTTCATCGGCTACCCGCTGGCTTTTGCTTTTGTCTTGATCTTTCACCGCTGGAACATTTATTCGCCGATGAAGTGGGTGGGTCTCGGCAACATCAAACTGCTGCTCATCGATCCGCTAATCTGGCGGGCGCTCGGCAACACAATCTTCTTTCTGTTGATACACATTCCGCTCCAGTTGATTATTGCACTTGGATTGGCTCAACTGCTTAACCAAAAGATACGGGGGCGGACATTCTTCCGTGCGAGCTACTTTCTGCCGGTCGTTATTTCGGGCATTGTCGTGACGATTCTTTGGCAACAGCTTTATGCTTATGAGACCGGCCTCGTCAACTTGGCGCTGCGAGAGATCAATCTCCCGAGAGTGGGTTGGCTCACCGATCCGCGCATTGCGATGGTATCGATTGCCGTGATGGCGACATGGAAGAACGTCGGCTTGTATGTGGTGCTTTTTCTTGTCGGGTTGCAGGCGATCCCCTCTCACCTGTACGAAGCGGCGGAACTTGACGGCGCTTCCTCGTGGCAAAAGTTTCGGTTAATCACCGTGCCCATGCTTAACCCGACGATCATGCTGGTGCTCGTGCTCTCAACCATCAACGGCTTCTCGCTCTTTATCGAACCGTATGTGATGACGGGCGGCGGGCCGGTCAGCAGCACACTCTCCGGCATTCTCTATCTATACAAGCAGGCGTTCTTCTTCGGCAAGATGGGCTACGCGGCGACCATCGGCTTCTTCTGGGCGTTAATCATCTTCATGGTAGTGCTGATCCAGCGGCGCGTCGTGGAAACAGAGGCGGTGTGATGAAACGTTTTCTATTATATGCAACGCTCGTCGTTGGGGCGATCATCTTTCTCTACCCGTTTGTGTGGATGATCGCAGCGACGCTGAAACCCGAACCGGAGATCGCGGGCTTCCATATCATCCCGCGGCACCTCACGTTTGAAAGCTACCATTTTGTCTTCAACAAACTTCCGATTATTCGTGGCTTCGTCAACAGTCTGTTTGTTTCAATGATAGTGACTGCTTCAGTAATCATCTTCGGTTCGATGACCGGCTATGCGCTTTCGCGCCTACGTTTTCGCGGGCGCGCGACCGTTTACAACGTGGCGCTTCTGACGATGATGGTCCCGGCGCAACTAACTATTATTCCGCTCTACACGATGATTGTCGGGTTCGGCTGGGTCAACTCGTACTTGGCGTTGATTGTGCCTGCGATGATGAGCAGCTACAGCTCGCTCCTCTTCCGTCAATTCTTCTTATCTATTCCGCAATCGTTGGTTGAAGCGGCGAAGCTCGACGGCTGCTCTGATTGGCGTATTCTCTTCTCGATCTTCTACCCGCTGTCGAAGCCAGTGATTACGACCGTGGCGATCCTGACATTCATGGGAATCTGGAACGATGTGCTGTGGCCGCTGATGGTGATACGCGACGAGCAGTTGATGACAATGCCGCTGCTTGTAACGCTCTTTGCTGTGGGCGGCGGAGCGGACGCGCGCCTCGGCGTGCAACTCGCCGCCGCCACACTACTCGCCCTGCCGGTGATTATCGCCTACATCTTTCTACAGCGGAATCTAATCGAGAGCATGGCGAGCAGCGGCATGAAGAACTGAGCAGGAACGTTCTTGATTGCGGAGTGCGGATTTGGGAGTGCGGATGTGCCGATTGCGGATTAGGGAACCACAGACAGCCGACAGTGTTTGCCGCTTCTTGTTCTTCAATCCGCATTCCGCAATCCCAAATCTACAATCGAGAAGCGCCTCTGCGGTGAGATGCCGTGTGTCTTACGCTCAAGCAAAGAAAGCACTATCTTGCCGCAACTTCCAGCACCACCGCCTCATAAGGAGCAAGACTTAAAACTCTCCCATCAAATGTTTGCTCGTCCGCGCGCAGGTTGCTGAGACGAACGCGAAGGAGCGATGCCCCGTCAGTGTTTTCAAGCGCGGCCTCGTCAAGACGTAAACTCCGGTTTTCCCCAGACATGTTAAGCGCGATGATCATCGTTTGCGTCGGACTACGACGACGGTAAGCAAAGATGTGCGGATCGTTGCCGATATTTAAGTAGTCGCCATCGAGCAGCGCCGGACTCGCTCGACGCAGACGGATCAACCGTTTGTAGAAGTTGAGAATTGATGAAGGATCGGCAAGCTCCGCTTCGACGTTGCGCTCGCAGGCGCTTGGCGGGACTTTCAACCACGGCATGCCGGTGGTAAACCCGGCGTTCATGCCATTTGTCCATTGCATCGGCGTTCGTTCGCCGTCGCGCCCCTTGTAGCCGGGCCAGTATCTTTTACCGACAGGGTCACGCACTTCTTCAAGTGTCGCCGGCTCAGTTGTCTCCATCCCGATCTCTTCGCCGTAGTAGAT
>JACCTF010000017.1 GCA_013812565.1 Pyrinomonadaceae bacterium
TCCGTACCCATGCCTCGAAATCTTTGATCTGTTCGACCGGCAGTTGTGCGCCCATCGGCATCTGCAACTTTGAATCGGTATGGCGGATGGCCCGAATGAGCAGGCTCTTTTCCGGATCACCGGGAACGATTGCAGGCATCCCCGACGCGCCGCCGCGCAGCATTCCCTCACGAGAATCGAGAAGCAGACCGCCCTGCGGCTTCTTCGTCTGCGCGCTGTGGCACATATAACACTGGGCCACCAGAACGGGGCGAATCTTCTTCTCGAAAAACTCAATGCTTTCCTGTGACGGGTTTTGTGCCGCTGCGCCGGCGGCTGGCTCTACGGCGTAATGCCGTACACACAGCAGAAAGAATCCCAGGTAGGTCAGTGTGATCAGCTTTTTGATGGTTAGCATACGCAGCCTACATTCTCCGAGGAGACTTGTTAGGTTGACAGGACAAAATCAACAAATTGTGTACGTTAGCAACTCACTACCGATGGCAAGCTGAGTTCTCTATAGATTAGGGCGCTCGATAAGTCAAGCACAGCCTTGTGTTATCACAGATGTCTCAGTTATTGGCGGCAAAACAGAGCAGCACAGACCCTAGTCTGTGCTACTTGCCTACCTTGTCACCCGTACCTGAGGGGTTATTATCACCACTCCTCTTGTAAGCTTCACGCCCGCCCTTTCAAATATCTGAAAACATCAGCCGCCTCTCCCTCGTATAGCAAGTTGTCCGAGACCTTCTACCACCAAAATTCTTATGCGCAGTTACTACTCCTTCTATATAGACGCCTGCCGCATCGCTCTTCAATCCATCTTCGCCCATAAACTTCGTGCCTTCTTAACGTTGATCGGCATCATCATCGGCGTCGCCTCCGTGGTCGTGGTCGGGGCGGCGATTAGCGGTCTGAACACGTACATCGTCGATAAAGTATCGAAGGTGCTCGGGGCCAATCACTTCATGATCGCGCGGATGGCGAGCGAGGGTCCGATGACCGAAGAACAGTGGGAGGCAATGAACCGGCGCAACAAGCGTTTGGAGATGGGCGATTTCGAGTGGCTCAGAGAACATTGCACGTCGTGCACAGAGGTCGGGGCGGTGAGTTCGACGCAAGTAACCATCGAGCAGGACGGGCAGCAGTTTTTCGGCACATTGGTTTTCGGCGTCACAGCAAACATGGTCGACATCGAGGACAAGACGATTGTTGACGGGCGCTTCATCACGCCGAGTGAAACGCAACACTCGGCGATGGTCGTCGTGATCGGCGGCGACATCAAAGACAAGTTCTTCCCTGACGTTGATCCGATTGGCAGAACGCTGAAGGTTGCCGGACTCCCGCTGCGCGTCGTCGGCGTCGAGCAGAAACGCGGCATGATGTTCGGCCAGTCCTTTGACAAGCACGTTTATATTCCGCTGACGACCTTCGGGCGGATCTTCGGCCGTCGTCGTGATCTACAGTTACACGGCAAATCTGCCGACCGCGAGCAATTCAAATTGACGATTGAAGAAGCGCGCACCACCCTGCGGAACTACCACAGACTGTTGGGCCACAAGGAAGACGATTTCGGGTTGGTAAATGTCGATGATCTCAACAAACAGATCGACCAGTTCACCGGGGCCATTGCTCTCGTCGTAACTCCGATTACGTTGATCTCACTCGTCGTCGGCGGCATCGTGGTGATGAACATCATGCTCGTCTCGGTGACGGAACGGACTTTCGAGATCGGCTTGCGCAAAGCCCTCGGCGCACGGCGCAAGCAAATCTTGCTTCAATTCTTAATCGAGTCGTCCATCTTGTGCGCGCTCGGAGGATTACTCGGACTCGGGCTTGCTTCGGGCATTTGCCTGCTGATTCGCGCGACGACGCCAATCCCGATGACGATCACCCTTCTCTATATCCTTTTGTCGCTCCTTTTCTCGGGCGGCATCGGCATCATCGCCGGTCTGTACCCGGCCTTCAAAGCGTCGCGTCTAGACCCCATCGTCGCGCTCGCGAAGAACTGAGAAGATCCCCATGCGCTTCCCCTTCATGCGCTTCCCCTTACGGCTGCCCGGTTTCATCCCGCGCGAAACTCTGCTGATGGCGCTCGGCTCCCTGCACGCGCACAAGTTTCGCAGCTTTCTCACCGTCTTAGGGATCGTCATTGGAATAACAACGGCCATCTCAATCGCTTCGATCCTGACGGGACTGCGCGGCCAAATCGTGAAGATCATCGAGGAGTACGGCACGAACAACATCTATGCTTATCACTTGACGACGGGGCCGCAGGTGGGTGAACGCGATCAGAAGGAGCGGGCGCGCAAACCCTTAACGCCGGAAGATGCGGAAGCGATCCGCACGGGGGCCAGCCACGTTCAAGATGTCGCTCAAGTCTCGCCGAACATCGGCTACTGGGGCGGCGCGTTTGACGACACCGTAAGCTACAACGGCAAGAACTACCGGCGCGGCAACACGCAGGGTGTCACCCCGAACTATGGCGGGATCACAAACGTCACGCTGCGGGAAGGCCGATTTTTTACCGAGTTTGATGATGCATCGCGGCGCAACGTAATGGTCATCGGCGTCAATGCCGCCGATGCGCTCTTTCCGAATCCGAATAACATTGTCGGCAGAGAGGTCAAGATGGGCGGTCACGTGTTCGAGATCATCGGCGTCTTGGAGAAGCGAAAGAACGGCGTCTTCGGTGAGAATGAAGAGGACAATCATGTGCTCGTGCCGTTTCGCACAGGACTGAAGATCGCCCCCGGCAGAAGGTATCTTGAGCTAAAC
>JACCTF010000907.1 GCA_013812565.1 Pyrinomonadaceae bacterium
CCCGAAGAAGCCGGAGCCTTCACCTTGTCGGGCGGCGCGGCCTACTCGAACAACCTCACCATTGACGGCCTTGACAACAACGACGACCGCGCAGCACGCGAACGCTTTCAACCTACACTTGAAGCCGTGGAAGAAGTTCAAGTAATTAGAAACCAGTTTTCTGCCGAGTACGGGCGCGCTTCCGGCGGGCGCGTAAACTTGCGTACGCGCGGCGGAGCGAACCGCTTTCGCGGACGGGCGTTCTACTTTTTCCGGGACGAATCGTTAAACGCAAACACTTTTCGTAACAACACGCTCGGACTCAAACGTTTGCCGCTACAGCAACACAACCCGGGCTTCACTTTGAGTGGGCCGGTCGTGCTGCCGTCAAAATTCTCTAGGCCACTCGGTTACGATGGACGCCACCGAACGTTCTTCTTCACGGCATATGAATATGACACGGTGCTGGACTCGACTCTGATCGACACGCTTGTGCCAATCCTATCCAACCCGTTATTTCCACTACCATCCCCGACTTCGCTTGTAAACCGCCGCACGGAACCCTCTGCCACACAGCCTAACAGGCCGGCCGAGCTTGCGCCGTACATCGAGCCGATCAGCACCCCTCTGCGTAACCATATCTTCACTGCCCGCGTTGATCACCGCTTCAGCGACCGCCACAACGGCACGCTGCTCTACCAGTTCGGACGCCTCAGCAACCTGCGCCAGTTTGGCGGAGGCAGTCGCCTGGCTGAAGCCCTTCAGGGGCGCACGCGCAACTCGGACGGCATTGCCTTCTCCGACAACTATGTTCTGTCGCAAGCTGCGGTCAATCAACTGCGCGTGCAGTGGGCCAGCTTAACGCCAGCCGTTGAAACACGCGGCGCTGACAGCAGGCGTCCCGTCGCGCTCATCGAGATCAACGATCCGCTCGCCGGAAGCGATCCGGCTGATCGCTCCGGCACACTAATCGCCGGGTCATCTACAACCGGCGCGAGCGACCGGCGCGAATCGCGCTGGCAAATTCAAGACGCGCTCACCATATCGCGCGGCGCACACACGCTAAAGCTCGGCGGTGATGTGCAGCGCATTCGCTCTACTTTCATCGACCTCGCAGACGCCTCAGGCACATACAACTTCACCAGCGCGGGCGACTTTCTGGCGAATGCCCCGAGCCGTTTCCGTCAAGCTTTTCAAAACGAGTCAACAGCGCGAAATACTTACGCCGGATTGTTCGCGCAGGATCAGTGGCAGATACTTTCTAATCTCACGCTAACCTACGGCGCACGCTATGAAAACGAATCGATCATTCGGGATCGCAACAACTGGGCTCCGCGCCTCGGGATAGCCTATGACCCTTTTCGATCCGGTCGAACGGTGATCCGTGGTGGGGCCGGCATCTTCTACAATCGCGCCTTGCTCCGCACGATTGATGATTTCAAGTTGGGCCGACAAAGACTTTCGCTTGACACAAACAACTTGCGCGACGATTCAACCGGGCGGCTGCTCACCCCGGCTGAGCGTCGCGCCTTTATCGCAAGCAACCTGAGTTTCCCGCAAGCGCTCGCGCCGGATTCGCCGCTCGTTCGGCAGTACGGCACACTTAACACAGAATTCTCGCGCCGCCTTGATCCGGGCTTACGCATACCGGAGAGTTACCAAGCCAGCGTCGGCTTTGAGCGCGAGATCGGATCTGCATTTGTGCTTGAAGCAAATTACACTTTCAACCGCGGCATTCACCTATGGCGCGAATTCAACCAGAACGCGCCGCTTGTGCCAGGCGGGTACAAAGATCTCACAGAGTATTTTCTGACGCGCGACTTTGTAAACTTTCGCAACGCATCCGGCGTGCGTCCGCTCTACAACGCCTCAAGCGCCGGCGAGCTTGTGCGGTTCACATTTGCGCCCGCTGCTTCGACTAACCCGGATGCGATCAGGCGCATCATCGAGTTTGGTGTTCCTGTTTCGATCATCAACCTCAACAGCGTCAGTTCGGGCGTGGCGCTTGATACGGCGCTCGCCGCCATCAACGATTTGCGGCCCGATCCGACGCGCGGGGAAATCGAACAACTCATCTCCGTCGGTAACAGTTTCTATCACGGGTTAACGATTGAAGCGCGCCGCCGCTTCCGCCGGCGTGAGGATGGGTTCTCATTTTCGCTGCGTGCCGCTTACACGCTGTCGCGTTTGATTGACGATGGAGTGGTCAATACCTCAGACGCAGTTCAACCGGGAGACTTTCATAATGAGCGCGCTCGCAGCCTGCTTGACCGTCGCCACCGCTTCGTCTTCTCAGGAGTGTTCGATGCGCCGCCCTTCCTCGGTCGGCTGCGTTTCTCGCCCATCATGCGCATCGCTTCCGGCGCGCCTTTCAACATCACGACCGGCGGCGTGGATCGTAACTTGGACGATGTCAGCAATGACCGCCCCTTCTTCGGAGGTGATGTGCAGTCTCTGCGGGCCAGACGTCGCGGTGAACCGCTTGATCCGGCGCTCCTCGACGCATTTCGTTTGCCGATGATCGGGCAGACCGGGCGACTGCCGCGCAACGCAGGCCAGGGGCCGCGCTCATTTCTCCTTGATCTCAATGTCACACGCGAGTTCCGCGTCAGAGCGCGCGTCCGCTTGCGCCCAACGGTTGAGATTGACAATCTGCTTAACAAAACCGTCTTCACCTTTGGCGCAGAATTCATCAACTTCAACGCATTCGGTGCGACCAGCGAGCCAGCCAGCCGACAAGCCTTTCTTGAATCTTTCCTCGTCCCAACGCGCACACTTCGCCCGCGCAGCATCCGTCTGGGACTGCGCTTCGATTTTTAACGGAAGGCGTTGCAAAGCAAAGAGAACAGGTAACAGGATTGCGGAATGCGGTATTTCGGAGTGCGGATTAAAAAACTTAATGTGTCTTCAATCCGCAATCTACAATCCGCATTCCGCAATCGGCACGCCCGGTGTTGGTAGACTAATACTAAAGCGGGTTGATAAACTCGCGCGCTGGGTCACTCGGAAGACCCGAGGTGAAATTCATGAGCGACGCGGACGGCCACAAAGAACATAACGAAGATGTTGAGACGGCGCTGCTCGATGCCGATCTATTTGTTAAGTACAAAGC
>JACCTF010000089.1 GCA_013812565.1 Pyrinomonadaceae bacterium
TCTCGGCGACTGATCCGGTGACGTTCATCGGTGTGGCGATGTTGTTGACGGTCGTCGCCTTGCTCGCCTGCTACATCCCGGCCAGGAGGGCGACGAAGGTCGATCCGATGGTGGCGCTCCGGTACGAATGATTCGATTGCGGAGTTCGGATTGCGGAATGCGGATTAAAGAAACACCGGTTTGTCTTCCAATCCGCGATCGGTAAGTGGAGGTTTGTGATGCGAACACTACTACAAGACATACGATACGGCATGCGGATGCTGCTTAAAAGTCCTGGCTTCACCTTGGTTGCGGTGCTCGCTTTGGCGCTCGGGATCGGTGCGAACACGGCGATCTTCAGCGTGGTGAATGCCGTGTTGCTCAGGCCGCTACCTTATCAGGATGCGGATCGGCTCGTGATGGTGTGGGAACACAACCGCCTACGCAACCGTCCGCAGAATGTGATCAACCCGGCCAACTTTCTTGACTGGCAGGAGCAATCAAGCGTCTTCGACGAGATGGCTGCCTTTCACGACTTTGCTGTTAACCTCACGGGCGAGGGCGAGCCGGAACAAATTCCGGGGCAGCGTGCGAGCGCCAATCTATTTTCGCTGCTCGGAGTCCAAGCCGTCGTCGGGCGCACCTTCACACACGAAGATGCGCAGCCAAACCGCGAACCTTTAATCGTTATAAGTTATGGCTTGTGGCAGCGTCGTTTCGGCGGTGATCCGGGTGTGATCGGTAAAACTTTGATGCTTGACCGCAGGCCCGTGACGGTCATCGGTGTGCTGCCCGCCGACTTCAAATGGTTCATTAAGCAAGGCTCGCTGGTTGGTAAAGAGGCTGAGTTCTGGGAGCCTCTCTCCTTTACGGCAGCCCACCACATTCGTCGCGGGCGTTACATGACGGCCGTGGCGCGTCTCAAACCAAATGTCACATACGAACAAGCGCAAGCTGAGATGAACACCATCGCGAGCCGTCTTGAGCAGCAGTACGTGAATTTCAACACGGGCTGGGGCGTAAACCTTGTTCCGCTGCGCGAACAGTTCGTCGGCAGTATCCGACCCGCGCTGCTTGTACTGCTCGGCGCGGTTGGCTTTGTGCTTTTGATCGCTTGTGCCAACGTCGCCAATTTGTTGTTGGCACGCGCCGCTGCTCGGCAAAAAGAGATGGCGACTCGCGCGGCGCTCGGCGCAGGACGCTGGCGCGTGGTGCGGCAGTTGTTGACTGAGAGCGTACTGCTCGCATTCTTTGGCGGGGCGCTCGGATTGCTGCTGGCCCTGTGGGGCGTAGACGCGCTCATGTGGTTCGCTCCGCAAGATTTGCTAAGCCTACCCCGCATCAGCATCAACCTCCCGGTGCTCGGCTTCACGCTGCTCGTCTCGGTGCTGACGGGAATCATCTTCGGTTTAGTGCCCGCGCTCGAAGCCTCGCGGCTTGATCCGAGTGAATCTCTTAAAGAGACCGGCCGGAGCATGACCGGCAGCACGCGCAGTCGCCGCCTGCGCGGCGCGTTTGTCGTCGCTGAAGTTGCACTCGCTTTGGTGCTACTTGTTAGCGCGGGTCTGCTGATTAAAAGTTTTATGCGCTTGCAAGCGGTTGATGCAGGCTTCGACGAGAAAAACATATTGACGATGCGTGTGACGCTACCCGCCTCGAAGTACCCGGAAGAAAATCAAAGAATCAGGTTCTTCAAACAAACCGTCGAGCGCCTTGAAACACTACCCGGCGTGCGCTCTGTCGGTGCGATCAGCTTTCTGCCGTTCACCGGCCCGGGCGCGGCCACCAGTTTCACGATTGAGGGCCGACCCGCACCGGCGGCGGGCGATTCGCCTGTCACCGATGTCCGAGTCACTGACGACAACTATCTACGCACGATGAATATTGCCTTGCTTCGTGGCCGTACCTTCACCGAGCAAGAAGCGACAGAGAAGCGAGGTGTCGTCGTTATCAACGAAGCGATGGTTCGCAAATACTTCCCCGGCGAAGACCCCATCGGCAAACGAATCATAGTCAACATGAGCGACACGCCTGAGCCGACGGAGATTATCGGCGTGGTGCGTGACGTAAAGCAGCAGACCTTGGACGAAGAAGTCAAAGCGATGGTCTACTGGCCGCATCCGCAACTCGCCTATTCATCCCTGACGCTGGTCATGCGAACAGAGAGTGATCCGTTGAGTTTGGCGACGGCCGCGCGACGCGGTATTCAAGCGATTGATCAAGATCAGCCCATTGCCGACGTTCGCACGATGGAGCAGTGGCTCGCCACATCAATTGCCAGAGCGCGCTTCAACACGCTGCTGCTCGGCCTCTTCGCCTCGGTCGCCTTGCTCTTGGCCGCCATCGGCATCTACGGCGTGATGGCCTACTCCGTCACACAGCGCACGCACGAGATCGGCATCCGCATGGCTTTCGGCGCAGAGGGCCGCGACGTTCTCCGGCTCGTGCTCGGGCAAGGGATGACGCTTGTCGCCATCGGCATCGCGCTCGGACTGCTCGGAGCATTCGCCGCCACGCGCGTGCTCGCTAGTTTGCTCTACGGAGTTTCGGCTACCGATCCCATGACCTTCACGATCATCCCGCTGCTCTTAGTCACGGTCGCATTCATTGCCAACTACATCCCGGCCAGGCGTGCGACGAAGGTTGATCCGATGGTCGCACTCAGGTACGAATAGAAAAGTGCCGAGTGCCGAGTGCTGAGGACTGAGTTAGAACCTTGTTCCTACTCAGCACTCAGTACTTCTTTCCCGGTTCTGGGACTTGTCAATCCCAGAAGCGGACGCCGGAGGGCCGTGCCCCGGTTCCCGCCTTGATTTAGCCCATGATTGCCGCACTCAAGCCATGCAGCTTGCGCTGGCACGGCGCTTTCTTAGCACTCTTGCGTTACCTATTTGCGCAACCAATGCAGCATACAAAGAGAGCGAGGAAAGAGTTCAATGGGCATACTGTGGCAAGACCTTCGTTACGGCCTTCGAATGTTATTCAAGAATCCGGGCTTCACGGCTGTCGCGGTGCTCGCGCTGGCATTGGGCATCGGTGCGAACACAGCGATCTTTAGTGTGGTCAATGCGGTGCTCCTGCGGCCTCTTCCTTATAAGGATGCTGACCGGCTTGTTGTAACTAATCTGTCGCTGCCGGATTACCACGACGTGGAGCGGGGAAACGGGGTCTTTGATGGAATGGCGGTGTACGCTTCGAACCTCTACAACCTGATTGGCACGGACGGGTCGGAACAGGTGCTCGGCGCGATCGTTTCTCCCGACTTCTTTCCGCTGCTCGGCACGCCGTCGCTGGGCCGCACGTTCAGTGCAGCGGAGACGGGCGAATCGTTGGCGGTAATCAGTCACGATTTGTGGCAGCGACGCTTTGGCGGCGACGCGGGCGCGCTGGGTAAAACTTTGAACTTGGGCGGGCGGCCTCATACAGTCGTCGGCGTGATGCCGCCGGAATTTCAGTTTCCAGATTCAGGGTTCAAGCTCTGGGTGACGATGGGCTCCGCGATGGCAGCAACGCCCGAGCAGACCGAGAATCGTTCGCTTCGTATCTTTCGCGTTATCGCGCATCTCAAGTCGGGCGTAAGCCTTACGCAGGCCCAAGCTGATGTAGACCGGATCGCGAACCTTCTAGAGCAGCAGTATCCGGACACTAACCAAGGAGTAAGTATAAGGTTCGTTTCTTTGTACGAACGAATGGTCGGGCCGGTGCGTCCCGCCCTTTTGGTGCTGCTCGGCACCGTCGGCTTCATTCTGCTAATGGCGTGCGCCAATGTCGCCAACCTGCTGCTGGCGCGCACCGCCACACGCGAACGTGAGATCGCGATTCGCGCCGCCCTCGGTGCCGGACGGTGGCGCGTGGCCCGCCAACTTCTAACTGAGAGCGTATTGCTGTCGAGCTTAAGCGGCGCGCTGGGAGTCGTGTTAGCCGCGTGGGGCATCGACCTGCTTCCCCATCTAGGCGCGGGAGACATTCCGCGAGCCAGTTCGATTCGCATCGACCTACCTGTTCTGTTCTTCACTTTGGGAGCTTCACTGCTGACGGGGATTCTCTTCGGGCTTGCGCCCGCCCTCCAGGCCGCGAAGATTAATCTTAACGAATCCTTGAAGGAAGGCGGCCGTGGTGGAGCTGGAGGCACTCGTGGTCGGCGATTGAGGGGCGCACTCGTGGTCACTGAAGTGGCTTTGTCAATGGTGGTGCTGATCGGGGCTGGACTTTTGATCAAGAGTTTCACCCGCTTGTTGAAGGCTGATGCGGGCTTTGTTACGGAGAACCTGTTGACCATGAACATCGAGATGAGCCGCTACAAAGAGCCGCAAAAGAGAGCGGCGCTAGCAAGCCAAGTGGTGGAGCAAATCGAGCAAATACCTGGTGTACAGGCAGTCGGTGGCGGCACAGGGCTTCCGCCGCAAACCGCACAGCGGGGCACGAGCTTTGAAGTTGAAGGTCTTTCCGCCCTCGATCCTAGCGTGAGGTCCGCTTACTTTTTAGCGATTACTCCCCACTACTTTCGTGCGCTTGGAACTCCGCTCATCGGCGGGCGCTCATTCAACGAACGGGACATTGAGACTGCTCCCAAAGTAGTGATTATTAATCGAAGTCTCGCGCGACGATTGTTTCCAACTGAAGACCCGGTTGGCAGGCGCATCAAGCTCGTCAACCCTGACCAACAACCGGACTGGCGAATGATTGTCGGAGTCGTCGGAGACATTAAGTATGCAGGACTCGATGATCCGGGTGAAGCGGCCATCTACACCCCGTTTGCTCAAACGCCATTCTACTGGACATACGTCATGGTGCGGACCACATCCTCACCCTTGAGCGTGTCCACGGCAATTCAGAAGGCCGTGTCGTCGGTCGACCAGAATCTGATCGCCGCCAGAATCCAACCGATGGAGCAATTAATCTCCGCTTCGGTGGCGCAGCCGAGGTTCAACGCGCTGCTGCTTTCAATCTTCGCTGGCCTTGCGTTGGTGCTTGCTGCGGTGGGGATTTACGGCGTGGTCTCATACGGAGTCGCCGAGCGTACACGCGAGATCGGCATCCGCATGGCCCTCGGGGCGCGAGAAGCGGACGTGCTCAAGCTGGTCGTCGGCCAGGGCGTGGTGCTGTCTATAATTGGTGTCAGTTTAGGTTTGATAGGAGCCGTTGCCGTGACGCGTGTGACAACGAGTTTGCTCTACGGCGTCAGCGCGACCGATCCAGCGACCTTTCTGATGGTCTCTTTGCTACTGATTGGAGTGGCCGCGTTGGCGAGCTTCATCCCCGCGCGCCGGGCAACAAAGGTTGATCCGATGATCGCACTTCGGTACGAATAGGAGAAGAAAATGCACATGCTCTTACCTCGACTTTATCCATTTTAAGAGTGCCAAAAGCGCGATGGCATAAGTCTTTTGTTTTCAACAGCAGACTTTTTGATTGTCGATAAAAAACGGGACGTTCAAAAAGTCTCGCTCATAATCTGGACGCTAAGTCTTTTGTTTACCTCGCCTGTTTCCTAAATGGATAAAGTCGAGCTAATAACATCTGACATCTGCTCTTCTGAAACTTTCGGTACACAGTAATCGTAACAGGGAAGCGTTATGGTGACGGATGCACATGCCATGTCGTTCGAGACCACGGCCGTAAGCGACGGTGAACTGG
>JACCTF010000090.1 GCA_013812565.1 Pyrinomonadaceae bacterium
GCGAAGCACCAGGCTCTGAAGCAACAGCGCGCCAGCTTGGTCAAAGATAAGCCTTCCTCCCGAAAGCGGTAAACAAATGACCCAGGGCACGCGTCTGTGGGTGGTCGCTGAGAACATACATAAGTCCTACAACATATAGAGTAGTTTTAAAGCGAAATTCGACCATCGGCTAAAACTTTTTTATAACCGGATACTTCCGCGCAGAAGTTAAACGCCAGCTAAAGATGTACCGCAAGTTTTATGTCCATGAAGCTGTGCCCAGTTAAATCCACCAACGAAGAGCTACTGCTCTCTTACATCGAGGAGGCAGATCTAGAGATCGTTGATGACCTTCTGGCGGAGCTTTGTGAACGAATACAACATCAAGTTGAAAAAATCGTGGGACCGAAGTATGCCAAACGGCCACTACCCGACACCTCACCCGAAGACATCGTCCAAGGGATCATTGCAGTGTTAATGGAACATTTGCGGAATCTTAAAGAAGATCGGGCAAGGAGGGGTATCGACAACTTTCAAAGTTATGTCACGCAGGTCACTTTCAATGAGTACGACAGACAAGCGAAAAGATCTCACCACTCCTTCCAAACCGATTCCTACGATGCCGCGGATTCACTTTTGCACAAGTACCTCGTTGATCCGACCCCTTCACCCGAGGAGCAGGCAGCCATAAAGGAAGCCTTAGAGAAGATTTGGCCAAGGGTATGGAAACTTCCGCCGGCGCAGTTCACTGCTTTCTTCCTGTTACAGAACGATGGTCTTGGGACCGATATGGCTAACCTCTGCATCGAACTCGACTTGTGTAAACCGCCACTGCTCGCTCAAAAGATGGGGATCTCAGAGCAAAAGCTGGAAGCCGTGTTGAAGGACCGGCGCCGGACAGCGGCTACAGTCGGCACCATCATGAATCTCAGCGCGAAAGAGGTTTATGGCAAGCAAGCAGCCGCGACTAAAAAGATCAATAGGCATAAAAATATCTTCAGCCGGTGGTGGAATTCGGCGAAAAAGTGACTCTATATATTAGTAAGGGTTCATTCCCGATAGTTGCCGGAGAAGGGCGCATGGCTGCACATATCCCACGACACAAGCTGGACCGGTTGGCGGCACACGAGCTTGCCGCGCTGGAAACTTTGCAGCTGAAGGCTCACTTACACGGGTGCCGTGAGTGCTTCCGAGTCTTCAGTGATCTGTACGAGCAGTACAACGGGTTCGCGCCATCGGTTGAGGATTTATCATACTCACCGCTTAGAAGCATGGCGGAGCGACACATCAAGTATGACAACAAGCTCACGGCGTTCTTGACCGGCAAGTTGGCTGACTGGCACCGCGCGGAAGTTGAACATCATCTTGCGGTATGTTCTGAGTGTGCCGAGAAAGTGGTTGAAATCCGTCAGTATATCGACTCACCAGCCGGTGAGTACGTGATAGCGCCGGCAACACCTCAATCTTCCACAACAAGGGCACCCATGAGGCAGCGTTTTTCCTCGTTCTTGTTCATGCCTGGACGATACCTTTCGGCACCGGTTGGTTACTCGCTCGCGGTAGCGGTCATCCTTGCGATCGTGGCATGGTTCGCCATTGGTGATCGTGATCCGAACCTGGCGAATGTGGCAGTCGATCACTCACCACCACTTATCCGTAATACTGAAGTTACGAGCCCTGCTCCATCAATCCCTCCACCACCCCCTGCCAAGATCAACGGCGGGCAACGGCCATTAACGAGGAATGAGCAAGCAAATTCAAATAGACAAGGTCAAGCACACACTACTGCCCGGAAGAAGCAAACACCAACATCTTTGACTAAGAGAAATTCAATACCAGGCAGTGACAATACTGCCGCTAGTGGTAATGAAGATGAGAGTGATGAACTGCTGCTTGCCAGAAACATCAATAGGCCGCCGGCGCTCGGCATCTTTCAACAATCGGCGGCGGTCTTTCGTGGGCTTGGTAGTACCGTCGAAGAGTTTTCGCTCACAGGGCCAGTAAGTACGTTGGTCAAGAGCGTACGCCCTACCCTCAACTGGAGCGCGCTTGCCGGAGCTACCACCTATGCCGTCTCGGTCTTCGATTCCGATCTCAACCTTGTTGAAGCAAGCGGACCGATCATTGCAACCGAGTGGTCAGTACGAGGAACTCTTAAGTCCGGCAAGGTTTATACATGGATGGTAGTTGCGATGAAAGACGGCCGTGAGTTTTACGCACCCGCGCCACCTTCGAGGGCAAGGTTCAAAGTGGTTGATGAGTTGATACTGGCTCAACTGAACCGCAGAATCGAGGCTAGGGGATCGGCAGCGGCGCGTGCGGTGATCTACGCAGAAGCCGGATTGCTTGATGACGCCGAGCAAGAACTCGGTTCCCATCTCAGCCTCAATCCCACCGATGAGCGTGCCCGGAAGTTGCTTCAAACAATCCGGGCGTGGCGCACCGGGCGGTAACTACAAGCCGTCACCTATGAGGACAAACCCGGCCCAGTAGAATGGCTGCGAACGGTATTGTGGATCTCGCATCATCTCAATCGAAGCCTGTCGTAAAGCTTCCGCTTTCGTGATCGCACCGGACTTGCTAATGAGCAGATGCCGGTGAAAGGCCTCCATCAACCTCGT
>JACCTF010000106.1 GCA_013812565.1 Pyrinomonadaceae bacterium
GGGCAACTCCAAGCCGGCGGCTCAACCAACGGCGGTGAAGGCATCATGCTCGCCTATCGAGTGGCTCAACAGAACTTCATCAAAAATGGTACGAACCGCGTAATCCTTGCGACGGATGGCGACTTCAACGTAGGCGTGACGAACCAATCCGATCTCGTACGCTTGATCGAGGAGAAACGCCGGAGCGGAGTGTTCCTCACGGTGCTCGGGTTTGGCAGCGGCAATCTAAACGATTCAACGATGGAGAAATTAGCGGACAAGGGTAACGGCAACTACGCTTATATCGACACCGTCGAGGAAGCGCGCAAAGTCATGGGTCATGAGATCGGCGGGACGCTTGCTACCATCGCTAAGGACGTAAAGATTCAAGTTGAGTTTAATCCGCAACAAGCCAGCTCGTACCGTCTGGTCGGGTATGAAAATCGTCTCTTGAACGATCAAGACTTCAATGATGACACAAAAGATGCGGGCGAGATCGGCGCGGGTCACACGGTTACGGCGCTGTACGAAGTTGTGCCCCGGGGTCAAAAGGTTGAAGGTGCCGGTGTCGATCCGTTGAAGTATCGACAGCCTTCAAGAGTGCCGAATGAACGAGCGACGAGCGGCGAGTTGATGACGATCAAACTCCGTTACAAAGAGCCGGAAGCAAACGACAGCAAGCTTCTCAGCATCAGCGTCGTAGATTCGCACGACACTTTTCAAAACGCTTCGGAGAATTTGAAGTTCTCGTCGGCGGTCGCGATGTTCGGGATGCTATTAAGGGATTCAAAGTACAAAGGCAACGCGAGTTACGATAACGCCTTGCAACTCGCCAGAGCGTCCACGGGAGCGGACTTACAAGGCTACCGCGAGGAGTTTGTGAAGCTTGCCGAAACGGCCAAGAGCTTATCCAAGCAACAGAGCGCGCAAAACTGAGATGTAGTAGCGCAGACTTAGGTCTGTGAAGTCTGCGCTACTTTGAGAACTTTTATGTGTTAACAACCGCGCCGCCGCAACTCGACCCTGCACCCGCCGTGCAGCCGAAACAGTGTGGATCAGTCGTGATGCGTCGCGCGGCTCACCAGCCTTCAGTTCCCGGCTCGCCTTTGAACGGCCCCGTAATGTCGTTCGTGATCCAACCGCCGTAGAAGTTGCCCGGTTGTGGACGCACCTGCTCACCATCCACAAAGCACGCATCAACCTTGCCGGGGTAGAAAGCGATGTAGTTTTTAATGCTAACGAAAGCCTCAGTGGGATTTGGGTAAAACCATGCCGCATCAACCGCCTGCTTGTCGCCGACAACGACTGTGTAATAAGCGGCGCGGCCTTTCCATTCGCAAAACGTTGACCGAGGGGAAAGTATCAAGTGTTCTGTGCGCACGTCCTCAGGAGGTGCGTAGTAAACAGGCGGGCTACTTGTTTCCAGCACGCGTCGTGCGCGCCGGGTTTCAACTATCGTCACGCCGTTAAAAATCAAGTGAATGTGTTTCGTTGAGTCTTCGATGCGCGGCGGTCGTGGGTAGTCCCACACAGATTCTTGACCCGCGCCGGGTTGAGTGCGATTCATGCAAACCTCTCCTTCTTAATTTGTGGATGATTAGCGGGCGATGAAGATTTTTGCGTGGGTGTGGCGGCTTAACGCTCCCGCATCGTACGAATCAATGCTTCCATATGATCTAGATAGCCTTCCAACGCACGGCGTCCGGCGGAAGTTAGTCGGTACTCTGTTTTGGGAACGCGGCCCTCAAAGCGTTTTGTACACGCAATGTACTGGGCTTCTTCCAATTTGCGCGCGTGAACGCTCAAGTTTCCGTCGGTTGTTTGCAACGCGGCCTTGAGATCATTGAAGCTCAAGGATTCGTTGACGGCCAAAGCGCTGACAATCGCCAGTCGCATGCGTTCGTGGATAAGTTGGTTCAGTTCCGCTGGAGTGCTCTCTGCCGCTAAGTTTTTTTGACGATCATGCACTTCACGCAGACGCGGCGCGCCCCCGCGTGTTTTCTGCTGACGGTCGTGCTGCGATGGAGCACTCTGCTTCGCGGTTGTCCCTTTAGCCACCATGCCTCCTCGCAATCAAGACGCCGAAAATCATATGCAGAATGCCGAACCCCAGGAGCATAAAATAATCATTCCAGGCGGCCGGGCTGAAGAGTGCGGTTGTCCCCAGGAGCATAAAACAGAGACCCATCACCGGAACAATTCCAACCGAGAAGGCTCCCCCGGTGACAACGGCCGTGCCGTAGAGCAGCAACCACATTCCTGGAATGTAACTGACGAGTCCGCTTTGATAGAACAGGACGGTGAGCAACGCGCCGACGAACATCGGTGGGGAGAAGCCGTGGGCGAATTTGCGTGCGGGTCTGGAGAGAAGCGGCTGTCCTGCGCGCCGCGCCTTCCGGTGCATCGCCCATCCGGCGATGACGACTGAGACAAGCGCTTGTCCAATCCATGTGGCGAGCCATGCTTCTGTCGTCGCTTGGCGGGTGGCAACCGTTGTTGTCACTAAAGTTGTCACGCCAATGGCAAACTGGCCCCAACCGGAAACCGCCGTAAACGACGACGCGTTTTCCATCGTTTCGCGAATGAACTCAAGATTAGCGATGGCGCGCGCTTGCAGCGTCGGCGGCGAAGCCGGGCGGGGCGATTGTAGCGGATGAACCAAACTCATGCCGCAAAAGATATGCACGGCGATAGATGTTGTCAAGTGCTTTGCAATACAAAGGCAAGTTCGCGTGCGGCACACCTTGCCATACCTTTCGCCACGTCCCAGTGCGGCCGTCTTAAGGACTCAGCGGATTGTTCAAGCATGATTCGTGCATCGCAAATTAGCCTGTCAATGTCGGCGGCTTGGGCGCGTCTGTAGTTGACCATCTGTCGGAAGTGGATGAAGATGTGCGTCGGAAGATGTTTCTTAGAGATTGCTCTTGAAGTGTGACTCGCAGGTGCTTCTTCCCATCTCAGGCGCGTGCGCTCTGTGCGTCGCTTGCAGCCAACGTTAAATATCAAAGGAGATGCCTTGCCTGTGTCAAACAAGCAGTTACCTGCCGATGCCCAATTTATCGCTGAGAGCGAAGGAATCAAGGAATACAAACTAGCCAACAACATGAAGGTGCTATTGGTAGAAAACCACGTCGCGCCGGTTGCGACGTTTTTGGTCCTCTACAAAGTCGGCTCGCGCAACGAAGCCGTCGGCTACACCGGCTCGACGCATCTCCTGGAGCATATGCTCTTTAAAGGGACGCCGACTTTCAATAAAGAGCGTAATACGCAGGTTGCGGCGACGCTGCAACGAATCGGCGCGGCCTTCAATGCGACGACGTGGTACGACCGCACCAACTATTTTGAAACCGTGCCGTCCGACCAACTCGAACTCGCCATACGGCTTGAAGCCGACCGGATGCGCAACTCGTTCATCGCCGACGCGGATCGTCAATCAGAGATGACCGTGGTGCGCAACGAACTTGATCGGGGCGAGAATGAACCGATGGTGGTGCTTGATGAAACAATCTATGCCACGGCGTTTCGCGAGCATCCTTATCATCATCCGACAATCGGCTGGCGCTCCGATGTTGAGAACGTGCCGACCTCGCGTCTCAAAAAGTTCTACGATACGTTTTATCATCCGAACAATGCGACGGTGGTTCTCGTCGGCGACTTTGACCTTCAGGAGGGGCTCAGTCTCATCACTAAATATTTCGGTGACTATCCCGCCTTCACCGAAGAGATGACCGAGGTCTACACCAACGAACCGCCGCAACAAGGCGAGAGAAGATTTGTGCTCCGGCGCGTCGGCGAACTCGCGCTGGTTCAGATCGCCTTTCATACTCCGGCGGCACTAGGCCACACCGTAGTGCTTTCGCGCGAAGAACTCGCTCGCCGCGCCGCCCTCTCGCCGACAGATAATGACATCTACCCGTTGATGGTCCTTTCCGTCGCCCTATCGAGCGGCCTCACCAGTCGCTTGTATCAAGCGCTCGTCGAGCGCCGGCTTGCCGTATCTATCAGCACCAACGTTGATCAATTTCGCGATCCCGGACTCTTTAATGTTTATGCGACGGTGACGCCCGGCGTCTCACCGCGAGAGGTTGAAGAAGTTGTGCTCGCCGAACTCGACCGTGCCGGACAAGAAGGATTGACCGTGGCGGAAGTAGACAAAGCGAAGCAGCAGATCCTCGCGCACGTCGCCTATAACCGCGACGGCACACACAACATTGCGATGCAGATCTCGGAAGCCGAGGCGGTTGCCGACTGGCATTTCTACAAAGATTACGCCGCCAATATCGCGCGTGTGACACCGGCTGATGTCCAGCGCGCGGCACGTCACTACTTCACCGAAGACAACCGCACCGTCGGCCACTTTATTCCGAAGGAAGCAACTGCGAGCAGTGACGAAGCGGACACACACAGCTCCGAACTTCACGCGGCGGCGGCCGTTGTTCCTTACCAATAGCAGTTCTTCAACAAAACAGGATTTAAAAATGGCTGAAACAACCATCGAGCAGAACATAGAAAAGCGAGCGGGGAGCGGCGGCGCAGCAACACCATCGCACACCACAATGCCGGAAGCGACCGCGCAACCTTCGATGCCGCTGCGCGTCGATGATCTGCCGGAAGTGTTTCAACCCGAAGGATCATCGGGCATGCCGCGGGCGAACTTCGCTTCGCGTATCAAGCGCACGCAGCTTGCGAACGGCGCGACACTGCTGGTGCTGGAGAATCATGCGACGCCGACCGTCTCGGTACGCGGCGCACTGCATGCCGGTTCCTACTTTGAGCCGCGCGACCGACCCGGTTTGGCGAGCATCACCGCTGATATGTTGGAACGCGGAACCAAGCGTCGCAGCAAAATTGAGATCGCCGATCAGCTCGAACGGGTGGGCGCGCAGGTTGATTTCTCCTCCGGCCATTTCGCTGTGAACATCGGGGCGCGCTCGCTCGCCAAAGATTTGCCGCACGTCATCCAGACGCTCACCGAAGAACTGCGCGAATCAAGTTTCCCCATCGATGAACTAGAGAAGCTAAAGCAGCAAGAGATTGCGTCGATTCAGGAACAGCAAGCCAACACGCGCTACCGCGCCTATGAGCGGTTCACCGAACTTGTCTTCGATCCGACTCATCCTTTCTTTATCCCTCCCGGCGAAAAGCTGATCGAGAGCATTAGCGCCATCACCGCCGACGACATCCAAAGCTTCTACACCGAGCAGTACGGCGGCCGATCACTCATCCTCGTTGTTGTCGGTGATGTGGAATCGAAAGAAGTCGAGCAGCAGTTTCGCGAATCGTTCAGCGACTTCACTGGGCCGGAGAAAATTGAAGTCAAGGTTTCCGATCCGACACCGAAGAAGGTGCAGCGCGAAGTTGTATTTTTGAAAGATAAAGCGAGCATCGACGTGGTGATCGGACGGTTCGCGCCGCTGCGTCGCACTTCCGAGGACTACTACGCAGCCATGATCGCTAACCGCGCGCTCGGCGAATCGACTCTTTCATCACGTTTAGGGTTACAAGTACGCGACAAGGAAGGTTTGACCTACGGCATCAACTCGCGCTTTCGCTCGCCCAGCTTAGCCGCCGGGCCGTGGAGCATTACCGCGTCCGTCAGCCCTGAGAACGTCGAGCGGATCATCAACTCAGCCTTGAACGTGCTACGCGACTACATCGAGCACGGCATCGGTGCTGACGAACTCGCCGACGAAAAATCGTCTACTATCGGCTCCTTCAAAGTCTCGCTCTCAACCAACGCCGGACTCGCCGAAGCCTTGTGGCATGCAGAGTTCTACAAGCTCGGCACAGACTACATCGACCGCTACCCGCAGATCATGCGCGCCGTGACCGCCGAGGAAGTCAACGCGGCGAGCCACAAGTATCTCCGCCCGGACGAACTGACAGTGGTCATCGCCGGCGACTTCAAGGATCAGTAAGCAGAAGGCAGCGAGGCAAAGGAGCGGTTCAGACTCTGAGTTCGTGTCGTCGTCCGCTACGGTTCTGGTCGTCGAGGTAGGGCTTAAGCAACTCCCAATCTACGTCGCGGTCACGGTCGAATTTACCGGACGAATAGTTGTATGTGCTACCGAATTTGAGAACTTTCCAGAGACCTTGGTAGATACTTTCTTGTACTTTCCAGTCTTTATCTTGCAGTAATGCGCGTACAAGTTCACGTACAATCTGCTCTTTGTACTGATCTGATTGTTTGCTCAATTCTATAAACTGTGACAAGGCAAACGCTGCACCAGCGCGTACAACCCACTCAGGATCGAAGTGCAAAAGACGCATCGCCTCATCCAGATACGCCACCTTGTCCCATCGACCTACAAGCACTTTGACCGCCTCTGCTCGCAAGAAAGCTTCACGATGCTGTAGCCACTCGGCAGCCACAGGCTCAAACTCGTAAAGCTGATCAAACGCCAACAGCGACATAGCGCTGGCACGCTCTATCGGATCAGCAGCCTCGTCTCGCACAAGGCGGTCGTGTTCTGGTTTAGATTTGTATCGCTGTGTCATCGGATGTTTAGGAACCCTTCTGTGCGGCGGATTGTCTCCAGAATAGCTTCAGATTCCTGCGATAATTGTCGGTAACGGTCAGTACTAGGAGTTACTCTGTCTAAATCATCGAGCATACTACGCCGGGCGTTTGCTAGTGAGTCCAGAGTGTTTCTGACCTCTCTAAAGTGATCGTAGGTTCTGCTATTGATAACAACCGGCATACTATGCATGTCTTGCAATGCACCGATCAAGTCTTCTTGAGAGAAGCTGTTTTGCAAACTGTTGTGCGCGGTTCGCACGCTGCCCTGCGCGTTTTGCGACAAGTTGCCGCTGTTAAGCAGTGTGTCGAGCCTTGCCAGCATCTCCTCGCGTGACACTGCCAACACCCGCAACTCGCCTTCCGCCTGCTCGACCGCTTCACGTCCGAGCACCGTCCCAAGCCGCTGTAAGCCTTGCTCGGTGACTTGGCTGAAGCTACGCTCGGCAGCCTCAGCTAGTAACCTCCGTCCAGCACGTGACCCGCCCTTGAGGAAGTCGAGGCCGGGGATGATCGCTACCATCGCGATCCCCAACCGCGCCCATCCTCCTTCCTCACCCTGGTAGACATCACCTGCTGCCGCGGCGATGTCTCTGGCATCCGCGACCTGCCCGAGCACCGGCACCACCCCAACGACGGTCTGCCCAGCTATCGCGCTCCACGTGTTGTTCGAGCTGAAGC
>JACCTF010000152.1 GCA_013812565.1 Pyrinomonadaceae bacterium
GCGCGTGCGACGCTTGATCACGTGAAGGATGTCGCTGATGGCTGCGCCCGATGCGGAAGTGACAATCCCGATGCGACGCGGCAGCAGCGGAAGCGGTCGTTTCAGTTCTTCAGCAAACAATCCTTCCTTCTGAAGGCGCTCGCGCAGTTGCTCAAACGCGATACGCAATGCGCCTGTGCCCACGGGGTCAAGCGCCTCAACGCATAGCTCATACTCGCCGCGCGGTTCATACACTGTTAGCCGCCCGCTTGCGCGCACCAATAAACCGTCAGACGGGCGAAAGCGAATGCGTGTGTTCACTCCGCGAAAGCAGGTCGTGCGGAGTTGCGCGGTTTCATCTTTGATTGTGAAGTACCAGTGGCCGGATGTGTGTGCGCGGAAGTTGGAGATTTCGCCTTCGATCCACACCGAGGCGAAACGGTTTTCGATGGCACCGCGCACTTGTGTCGTCAGTTCCGAGACGGTCAGCGGACGCCGCTCGGTTTCATCGAACAGAGACTGGAGCAGAGGAGATTTCATGAAGTGTCGCTCGATGATACGTGGCGCTATGGCGAAGCAACGCTGACCGCCGGACTCACGCGAACCGTTGCGCCCTCAGACCGCACGCGCACGCGGATGCGCCGCTCGCGCTCTTTGGAAGCCCCCCGGTTCGAGGCGTATGTGATGGTGTAGGAAGTGCGAAGCTGCGCCACGACATCATCGTAGGCGCGCTGTAAATCATCAAGGCGTGTGATCGGGTAGTAGACTCCGCCGGAGATGTTCGCAAGCTTGCGACCTTCATCTTCAGCGCGCGAAGCAAGGGTTAAGAATCGCGTCCGCATTGGATCAAGTGTGCTTTCTGCTTTGGGCGCGCTGCTTGTTGGAATCAACCCCGAAGGGATGTAGAGCGGGTAGATAAGCGCACCGGATTCTCGGAGCGCGCCGAGCACGGCGGGAAATGGAAGAAAGGATCGGTTGTCGTCGCCGTCCGAGAGAACCACGATGGCCGTTCGCTCATTGCCTAGCGGTCTGAGCGTGTGAATCAGTGTGTAGGCGAGCGCATCGTAGAGGGCGGTTGCGCCGCCCGCTTCAATCTGCTTGATCCGCTCAGCGAGCAGACGGCGATCCGTTGTGAAGTCAGAGATCAGTTGTACATCATCGCGAAAGCTGATGATCGCAATGCGGTCTTGCGGGCTGGCCGTGTTCGCGAATGAGAGCGCCGCTTTTCTGATGAAGTCGAGCCGCTCTTCGACGCTTCCCGATACATCGAGCAAGAGAACCAAATTAAACGGCGCTTCGCTCGGCGCAACGTCCGTCACCGTGCGATCTTCGCCACTCTCAATGACGACGAAATCTTTTGCCGTCAAACGGCTGATGGCGCGCCCGTTGTGATCAGTGACGCTTGCATTAAGGCGCGCCAAACTGGTGGCATTTGAATTTGCGACGTTCTCGAAATTCTTGGAAGAAGTTTGGCGTGCGATGAGCGTCGGCTCATTCGCTCTCAGACGGGGAAGTCGCTCAGTGTATTCACCGACAAAACGCGGCGACACTTTATGGATAGCTTCAACCAACTCTTCGTTGCCGCTGCGAATGATGGCGCGGGCGGCTTCCGTCAGCACTCGCTCACGCAGATCAGACGGCACCATCTCTGGATCAACGCCGAATAGAACCACGCCGCGCACCGTCTCGATGTCGAGGCGCACGCGGTCTTCCTTCTTTGCTTCCTTGTCGCCGAGGCGGCCTGCGATTTCAAAGCGTCCTCCGGCTCGCTCTTTGACTTTTGGCAATTCGACTTCGCTGAAATAGCGCGGGCGGCTCGCCGTCCAGCGAAAGCTAAAACTTAGAGATTCGACGGGAACATCAGCGCGAACCGTGCCGGTGTTTGTTTCAACCGCTGCTTCGCGAAAGTTACCAACAAGGTCAACCGCTCCGGCTGAAGTCTCAACACGCACCTTTGCACGCTGCGGGACGCGCACCGTCAAGTCAATGCGGTTGCGCTCCCCACGCCCACGCGCTTCGATCTCGATTGCCCCATCGGTGACCGTGGTACGCACGTCCGTGTCAGGGACGGGAACACCGGGAGATTCGGCCTTGATGGAAACTGTTTTTTGTTGTTCGTCGGAGGCTGTCGTGACAAAGACGCGCCCGTCGGGATTGCGAATTATGATTTGCTCGCGCCCGCTTAGTTCGCGCTGATAGCTTTGTGCCAAGCACGAGCGATCAACGCTCAAGAGTGCGATGCTCAGACAAAGTAGAACAAACAATCTTCTGCGAAGAACTCGCTGAGAGGTGTGGGAGGCAAAACTACGATAAAACATTAGGGTCATTTTGCCGAAGCCGTGCCGCGCCGGTCAAGCATGCGGGAAATGAATCTCACACAAAAAACACGAAGTGCCACAAAGAATAGAAGCAGATGATGCACCATGAGAAGCGCTGTTATTCCGGCTCGCTGACTGTCTTGCTTTGTGCATCTTTGTGGATGAGTGTTCCCTCGATAACTGAATGACGATGCATTATCACTTACCGCTTTTACGAAACTCCTCGATGGCCGCCAGCTCGCGTTTACCCGTTTCCTCCAATTGCCTCAACCAATCTTCCTTGTGCGGCCTGAGCGCATCAGCCATCGCTTCGGCAATCGCTACATCACGAAACCATTTCCTATCTGCTAGCACAACGAACCACGGCGCATTGGGAGCGCTGCACTGGTTAAGCACATCTTCGTAGGCGGCGGTATAGGCGTCCCAGCGCTCGCGCTCCCTCCAGTCGCCGACCGAGAGCTTCCAGAACTTGGTCGCATCCTGTTCGCGCTTCCGCAGCCGCTCTTCCTGCTCCTCGCGACTTATATGCAAATAGAACTTCAGGATGATCGTCCCGGAGTCAGCCAGCAAACGCTCGAAGTTGTTGATATGGTCGTAACGACGTTGCCAAACTTCTGAAGGAACGAGATTATGCACGCGCGCCACCAGCACATCCTCATAGTGCGAGCGGTTGAAGATTTTTATCTGCCCGGTGGCCGGGGTCTCCGTGTGTATACGCCACAGGAAATCGTGCGACAACTCTTTCGCCGTCGGCACTTTGAAGGAAGCGACTTCGCAGCTCTGCGAATTGAGCGGGCCAAACACATGACGAATCACCCCGTCCTTGCCGCTGGTGTCCCTGCCCTGCAGAACAACGAGCACGCTCCGCTGGTTCGCCGCATATAGAAGCTCTTGCAACTCAACAAGTTCCTCGGTCAAGCGGGCCATCTTCTCCGTAGCTTCTTCGCGCCGCAAAGAGCCGTGACTTTTGGGATCGAAATCCTTCAAGTTGATTTGACCCTTGTCTTCGATGCGATGTGCATAGCTCATGCTTGGTTCCTATGGAGTGATTTGAAGGTGTAGCCGCTGATGCTTCAATAGGGTAGCTATGAAAATGGACACCAGGATGGTGGCCGTTACCTTTAGGGTTCAGAAGTGACGGGTAAAAAGTAAACAATTAGCTTGCGCTTCGCCGTTGCTTCATGTAGTCGCGAAAATACTCTCTGTTTGCTTGCTGGCACAGATCGCAACGGCACCCGCGCCTCACATACATGGCACGGGTGCCGTGCTCCCGCTTCGGATAGAAACTAAGAGACCTATCTTTATGGCAAGATCGGCATAACAGTTGACACTTTCCAACTTCCATCCAAAAAGTAATCTCGTCTACAGTGGGTCTCTCGGAAATAGCAAACAATTTGGTTGCAGGATTGATATGATCAAACTCAAGTTGCCGGGTCGTACTACAGCTTATACATCGCCCGCCAAGCCTTTGGATAGCTTCGGCACGTCGCTTTCTATACTTTATTGTATTGTAAATCGACATGCAGGAATGTTAACACAGACCGTGTTAACACATAAGCGAAGTGCTTGATTACAGCTTGGAGAATCAAACGCTTGTGTTGAAGATTGGTAGCGCATACGAGAATCGAACTCGTGTCTCAGCCTTGAGAGGGCTGCGTGCTGACCGCTGCACCAATGCGCCCTAGGAATGCGGGATTATAAAGTTGCGTTCGTAAAATTAGCAAGCACGCCCGGAAAGCCGCAATTTTGAAGGGAAGCGCTCGGCGATGGCGTCGTTGCGGCGTATGTCTTCGCGTATCTCCTCGATGTTATCGAAGTAGTACGCCAGAGCCGCGTGAACATCGCTGAGGGTGATGGTCGGGTATGTGGTGACAACCTCATCCG
>JACCTF010000925.1 GCA_013812565.1 Pyrinomonadaceae bacterium
TCGGCACACCCGGCACTCTCTTGATGGCAAGCGCAATCATGGTCTCAACCTTCGGTTGCAATAACGGCCTTGTCCTCGCCGGAGCGCGCGTCTATTATGCGATGGCGCAGGATGGTCTCTTCTTTAAGCGAGTTGGGTCGCTCAATCGGAAGCACGTTCCGGCAATCGCGCTCGTAGTACAAGGCGTTTGGGCATCGCTCCTGGTGCTGCCGCGCACGGTGACGATTGATCCCCAAACGGGGAGGGAAACATTCGGCAATGTGTACACGCAACTGCTCGAATACATCATCTCCGCTGATTTGGTGTTCTACGCTTTGATGGTGGGAGCCGTAATTATCCTGCGCCGTAAAGCGCCCGGTACACCTCGGCCTTACCGCACGTTTGGTTATCCGGTTGTGCCTGCGATTTACATTCTGCTCGCTCTGTTGCTGGTTGTAGATTTAGCGTACCTTGCGCCTATGACCTCGGGCCTCGGTTATCTATTAGTGCTGACAGGCATTCCGATTTACCTACTCTGGCGCAAGCGCGCTGCGTAGAGCAGAAGGCAGAAAGCAGGAAGCAGCATGAGGCTTTTGACTGCTTGCTGCCTACTTTCCTCTGTGCCTCTCCGGTCTCTGTGGCTACTTCATTCGATTAGGCCGATCCGAAGTGACGAAACCAAAGAAACAAGCTGAACAAACGGTGCGCGTCGGCGTTGACACGGGTGGCACGTTCACTGATTTCATCTACCAGACAGCAAGCGGCCTTAGTATCTTCAAGCTGGCATCCACACCCGCTGATCCGTCACAAGCGATCATCAATGGACTCGAACGCATTGCACATGAAACAGGGACTTCACTTGAAAAAATCGAAATTGTCCACGGCACAACCGTTGGCACCAACGCGCTGCTCGAACGTCGCGGCGCACGCACGGCTCTGATCACGACAGCAGGCTTTGAAGACGTGCTCGTCATCGGGCGGCAAGCGCGTCCGTCGCTGTACGATTTGAATGTTCAACGTCCCGCATCGCTCGTGCCTGATGAACTGCGGCTCGGCATCCATGAGCGCGTCAACGCGGACGGTGCTGTGATCGAACCGCTCGATTTAGAAGCGCTTGAGTCATTGGTTGATCATCTCAAAAGCGCAAAAGTTGATTCGGTCGCCGTTGTGCTGATCTTCTCTTTCCTTCATCCAAATCATGAACAGCGCATCGCAGAAGCGCTTGCTCGGCTTAATGTGCCGCTCTCCATCTCGCATCAACTTCTACCGGAGTATCGCGAATATGAGCGCACCTCGACCGTTACGATCAACGCTTACCTTCAGCCGTTGATGAGTCAATATCTCCATCGCTTGAGCAAACATGTGCCCGCATTGCGCGTGATGCAGTCAGCGGGCGGCAGCATCTCCGCCTCTGTCGCCGGGGCGGAACCCGTCCGCACTATTCTCTCCGGGCCCGCAGGCGGCGTGGTCGGCGCGTTGCGTGCCGCGCACGGCATCGGCGTGCCCAACATTATCACCTTCGACATGGGCGGCACCTCGACTGATGTTGCGTTGTGTACGGACGGCGAAATGCGTATGACGAACGAAGCGACGGTTGCCGGTCTGCCGGTTGCCGTAGCCATGATGGACATACACACGGTCGGCGCGGGTGGCGGGTCAATCGCGCGTGTGGACGCGGGCGGCGGCCTTCGCGTCGGGCCTCAATCAGCCGGTGCTGATCCGGGACCGGCTTGCTATGGCCGAGGATTATTGCCGACTGTCACGGACGCCAATCTGGTTCTAGGTCGCTTTGGCGGCGCACAGTTGTTGGGCGGCGACTTCACGCTTGATGAAGAACGCGCCCGTGAAGCGTTGATGAAACTTGCTCGCGAGATGAGCGAAGCCGCTGGTCGGCGTATCAACTTGGTGGAAGCAGCGCTTGGCGTGGTGCGTGTAGTGAACGCCGGAATGGAGCGTGCGTTGCGTCTCGTCTCGGTTGAGCGCGGGTTTGATCCGCGCGGGTTCGCGCTCCTCACGTTCGGCGGCGCAGGCGGTCTCCACGCAGTGGAACTCGCCCGCGCGCTTCGTGTCCCGCGCGTCATTGTGCCGCAACGACCGGGCGCGTTGTCGGCGCTTGGGGCGCTTGCCTCGGATGTGGTGCGCGAGCGCAGCCGCACAGTGATGTTAGGAGCTACGGCGGAGAACCAAACAAAGCTTGCTGATCACTTTCGCGAAATGAATAGGGAGGCCCGAAGCGAGCTGCGCCGCGAAGGGTTCAGTGACAAGCGGCAACGTCACGACGCGAGCGTTAATGCACGCTACAAAGGCCAGTCGTTCGAGTTAGAACTGAAGATTGATGTGAAGCAACAAGGAACGCGAGCCGGAGCGGCGGCGAAACTCGCCTCCCTGTTTCATCAAACACACAAAGCGCGTTATGGCTATGCGCTTGATGGAAACACTATCGAACTGGTCAGCGCACGCCTGCGTTCAATCGGCATCATCGAACCATTGCAGGAGAATGAAGTTTCTCATCAACCCAAGCGCCGAACGATCTCCAAAAACAACGTGCGGCTCGCGCCCCACGCAACTGCGCCTGTTCACTTCACCCCGGAAGCGGCGCGCCGTCCGAGCCGGGTTGCCGTTTACCGACGCGAAGATTTACCGCCCGGCGCACGGCTTCGCGTGCCGTCGATCATCACCGAATACTCTTCGACAACGTTGGTTCCCCCCGGTTCGGCTCATGCATTCCTAGACCAACTCGGAAACCTCATCATCGAATTATGAAACGACAAAGCGGCTTCGATCCCATCACGCTTGAAATCTATCGCGCGCTCTACACCTCGGTCGCCGAAGAGATGGGCATCGCCCTGCGCCGCACAAGCTTTTCGCCGAACATCAAAGAGCGGCGCGACTATTCGTGCGCCGTCTTCGACACGGAAGGCCGCGTTATAGCACAGGGCGATCACATGCCTGTGCATCTCGGCAGCATGCCGATGGCCGTCCGCGCAGCGCTTCAGAAAGTTACATTCTCGCCCGGCGATACGGTCGCACTCAACGATCCATTCGCCGGCGGTACACACCTGCCGGACGTAACGCTGGTCGCGGGAGTGTTTGGAGAGAAGGCAGAAAGCAGAAGGCAGAAGGCGGAAGGCAGAAGGCGGAAGGCAGATAGCAGCGAGCCAAAGGCAGGAAGCACAGGGCGGAAGGCGGCAGATGAGCAAGGTTCCTCGTCTGCCTACTGCCCTCTGCCCTCTGCCTTCTCCTCCCCTCGCCCACTGTTCTACGTTGCTAACCGTGCGCATCATGCAGACATTGGTGGGGGAGCGCCGGGTTCAATGGGGATGGCCGCAGACATTTATGGTGAAGGCGTGCGCATCCCGCCGTTGCGTTTGATAAGTAAAGGCAAGTTGAATGAAGAAGTGTTTGATCTACTGCTGGCAAATGTGCGCGCGGCTGAGGAACGACGGGCGGACTTTGAAGCGCAACTCGGTTCGTTGAAGACCGGTGAAGCGCGTCTGCGGGAAATCATTGAACGCTCGGGCGCGCGTGAAGCCGCAGCGTATGCCGGGCACTTGATCGAGTATGCGGCGCGCATTATGCGTCGCACCATTGCTCACATTCCCGACGGTGTGTATGAAGCTGAAGATTGGCTTGACGATGACGGCGTGACGGATGAAGAAATCCGGTTGCGCGTTCGCGTGACGATTAAAGGCGAGCGTGCCCGTGTTGATTTCAGCGGCAGTCATGCGCAGGTGCGTGGGCCTGTAAACGCCGTGGAAGCGATTACGACGGCGGCTGTGACTTACGTCTTTCGTTGTCTCGTCGGCGCCGACGATGTTCCCGCGAGCGCCGGCCTTATGCAACCGATAGAGGTCATCGCGCCGCCGGGCACAATCGTCAACGCCCTGCATCCCGCGCCGGTCGCGGGCGGCAACGTCGAGACTTCGCAGCGCATTGTTGATGTTTTGTTCAAAGCTTTAGCCCGCGCGCTGCCTCATCAGATTCCGGCAGCCAGTCAAGGCACGATGAATAACCTGACCATCGGCGGGGTAAATCCTCATACACAACAAGAGTTCGCCTACTACGAGACGATGGCGGGCGGCATGGGCGCGCGTCCCTCGCTTGACGGGATCAGCGCCGTTCAC
>JACCTF010000238.1 GCA_013812565.1 Pyrinomonadaceae bacterium
ATCTCGGTGTTAACGGAAGAAGACTACTTTCGCGGGTCGCTGGATGATCTTCAGCTTGTCGTCCAGTCTGTCGCAGTGCCGGTGCTGCGTAAAGATTTTATTTTCGATGAGTATCAAGTTTACGAGACGGCAGCGGCGGGTGCTGATGCGTTGCTGTTGATCGTCGCGGCGCTCGAAGTGAACCGCCTCACTGCGCTTCGCCGAATCACGGAAGATGAGCTTGGCATGGACGCACTGGTGGAAGTTCATACCGCAGAGGAGATTGGTCAAGCTGTGGCAGCAGGCGCGCGGATCATCGGTGTGAACAATCGCAACTTGCACACCTTTAGCGTTTCGCTCGAAACCTCGGTTGAGTTGATCGAGCAAGCTCCAGCGGACGTTGTGCTCGTTAGTGAAAGCGGTCTGCACACAAGCGCGGACTTGCGACGTTTACGCGCGCTCGGCTATAGGGGCTTCCTGATCGGCGAAACACTGATGCGCGCTGAAAGTCCTGCGGAGGCGTTGCGCCAATTGCTTGGCGCGACAGTAAGCGACTGAAGGGGTTGAGAGAACTGGAGGAGTAGAAGGGTGAAACGCGAAGTGCGCGTCAAAGTCTGCGGCATTACCAGTCTCGAAGATGCGCGAGCTGCGGTCAGCGCCGGCGCAGATTGGCTTGGCTTTAACTTCTATTCGGGAAGTCCTCGTTTCATCACTCCTTCAAAGGCGCATCGGATCATCGAACAACTGCCTCGAACAGTTGAGAGCGTCGGCGTGTTTGTCAACGAGGATACGCCGGAGAGCGTGATGAAGATCGCGAAGGCGGCGGGCGTAACCGTTGTGCAGTTGCATGGAGATGAATCGCCAGCCTACTGCAAAGCTCTGAAAAATCTTTTCGTGATCAAAGCGCTGCGAACAAGCAGCGACTTTCGTCCGGAGCAAGCGGCGCAGTACGAAACGAACGCGATTCTGCTTGATGCTTTTGCGGGAGGCGCACGCGGCGGAACCGGCGAGACTTGCGATTGGCTGCTCGCACGACAAACGTGTGAAATGGTTCCACAACTGTTTCTCGCCGGCGGACTAACGCCTGAGAATGTGGCCGAAGCCATCGCTGCGGTAAAGCCCTTCGCCGTCGATGTGTGCAGCGGAGTTGAAAGCGCACCCGGTTGCAAGGATGCAGTGCGTATGCGCCGGTTTGTTGCGGCTGCTCGCGGCACAGCATGGCTGTGAAACGGCGTACAGGTCTCGAACCTTGACGCCGCTCCTCTATCATCGGTTATGCTGTGGGCAACCCGACTGGTAGGTGTATTAGAACAAGGTCTTCTTGGGCGTCTCTGTAGGGTTCACTGAACCATATGCGCATGCGGTAATTTGATGTCTATAAGCACGAACAACACGCAATCAACAAGCTCTGAAAGTACACCCACCCGCGATCAGGGCCGCGTTCTGCTTGTCACTGACGAACCAACACCCCCTGGTTATAACTCAACACTGGAGCGTGCAGGGTTTGCCGTGGTCGGCGTTGCCGGAGGCGCGGCGGCACTCGTCGCGCAACGCCGCACGCGTCCGCACATAATTGTGGTTGATGTTCATCTGAAAGGAATCAGCACGAATGAACTGGCACGTATGCTTGTGAAAGCTCAAGACGGCGTACCATTTGTTCTGGTCGGCGAAGCCGATGCGACCGCGGCTCAACGCAGCGCCGCCCTGCAAGCGGGAGCCTTCGATTACTTTCAAGTCCCCCAGGAGATTGCGTTGCTCGTCGGCCGCATCTCGCAAGTGGTTGCGCTCAAGCAAACAATGAATCGTCTGCGCGCCGAAGCGCATCTCGACTTCCTCACCGGGTTGGCAAATCGTCGCCGTTTTCGCACCGCGCTCACGCAGGAGGTTGAACGGTGGCGACGTTACGGTGTGCCGTGCGCGCTAATCCTAATTGACATAGACAACCTAAAGCAGGTTAACGACACGCACGGTCATCCGGCGGGTGACGCCGTGATCCGCCATGTAGCGAATGTGCTCACTAAGCTTTCGCGCGACAACGATACCGCCGCACGGATGGGCGGCGAAGAATTCGCTCTGCTGCTGGCAGGAGCGACGGACAACAAAGCCATTATTGTCGCCGAACGCGTACGCGAAGCCGTTGCCGTTGAGCCGGTAGACGCGGTTGGCGCTGTCACTGTCAGTCTCGGTGTTGCGGCGTGTCCTGCCCACGCCACGACGGAGCGCACTATCTATGCCGTCACGGATGCTGCCCTCTATCGCGCCAAACATGACGGGCGCAACCGCGTAATTGTCGCGGAAGCGGTTGACATGCCACAGGCTGCAACGGGATGACGAACATGCACCGCCATCAACTGACGATTGCCGCCCGATAAACTTCTGATAGACTTGCCGTAAATGAAAGCATCACCAATAACACAACCCGACGCACGCGGACACTGGGGATCGTATGGCGGGCGCTTTGTGCCCGAGACGTTGATGGCTCCGCTTGAAGAGTTGACGATTGCATACGAAACAGCCTGCCGAGACAAGGGATTTCAAACAGAGTTTGAATCGCTGCTGCGCGATTATTCAGGCCGTCCGACGCCGCTCTTCTACGCCGCGCGGCTCACTGAAATGGCAAACGGTGCGCGTATCTTCCTGAAACGCGAAGACCTTTCACACACGGGTTCACACAAAATCAACAACGCGCTTGGACAAGTGCTGTTAGCTCGACGGATGGGCAAGCGGCGGATCATCGCTGAGACGGGCGCTGGTCAGCACGGCGTTGCCACGGCGACCGTGTGCGCGCTGTTTGGACTTCAGTGCGTCGTCTACATGGGAACCGAGGACGTGCGCCGTCAAAAGCTGAACGTGTTTCGGATGCGGCTGCTCGGCGCGGAGGTGCGGGAGGTTGATGCAGGCGCACGCACGCTCAAGGATGCGATCAACGAAGCATTACGCGATTGGGTGACAAACGTCGCCAACACTTACTACCTCCTCGGCAGCGCCCTAGGTCCCCATCCTTACCCGTTGATGGTGCGTGATTTTCAGAGCGTGATCGGGCGTGAGGCGCGTGCTCAAATACTGGAAAGAGAGGATCGTTTGCCGGATGCGCTGCTGGCCTGCGTCGGCGGCGGGTCGAACTCTATCGGTTTGTTTCATCCGTTTCTACCGGATGAAAGTGTGCGTATGATCGGCGTCGAAGCGGGCGGCAAAGGTGCAGAACTCGGCAGTCATGCCGCCAGGTTTAATCTTGATGGTGGCGGGCGTCCCGGCGTGTTGCAGGGCACGATGAGCTATGTCTTGCAAGATGCGCAAGGTCAGATCGCCGCAACACACTCGATCTCTGCCGGACTTGATTATCCGTCGGTCGGGCCGGAGCACGCCTTCCTCCATGACATCGGACGCATCGAGTACACCAGCATTTCGGACGAAGAAGCGCTCAAA
>JACCTF010000250.1 GCA_013812565.1 Pyrinomonadaceae bacterium
GAGGGGAGCAATCGACTATGAACGCGTTATTACGCCGGAAGATTTTCAAGCGACGTATCACACGCATCGCGGCTCGATCTACGGAGTCTCATCGAATAGTTTAATGAGCCTTTTCTTGCGCCCGCCCAATCAAGCGCGCGACATCGAAGGATTATACTTTGCGGGCGGCGCGACACATCCGGGCGGCGGCATCCCACTGGTCCTGCTTTCTGGAAAGATGGCCGCCGACCTTATCCTGCGTTGTGGATAGAAAACGTTGGATGGGGACAGAAGAAGTTATTACATAACGCTCAAAGCCGTACATACAAGAGGCCGTTTATCACACTGTACATTGGGTTCTAGCCGAACCCTAAAGCTGAGCCGTGCCGAATGAGCAGCACGCACTTTGCAGGGGGCGCGCCAACGCTTCGACACGGCTAGGTTCTCTTGAAGTTAAAGTTGCTTAGCGGCGAAGTATTCCTCGTCTCTCAGCAAGCAGGCGCACAGGCACAGATACGCGTCTCCCATCACGGAATATCTCCACCTGAACGACGTCTCCAAACTGATGCTTATCGAGGACGCGGAAAAGATCGTCGTTGTCGCTTATCTTCTCGCCGTCGATGGCCGTCACGATGTCACCCAGAATGATCTCACCGTCCGCCGTCTGCTGCATGCTGCGCAAGCCTGCCGCCGCCGCCGAACTGCCCGGATATACTTGATGAACAATAACGCCGTCGGGGACGGGCAGTCGCGCATCAATGTTCTTCACCGGGAGCACCGAGATGCCGAGCTTGGGCCGCGTGACAGCGCCGTTGCGAACCAACTGCGGCACGATGCGCTTGGCGATATTGACCGGAACAGCAAACCCAATGCCGATTGATCCTCCGGAGGGCGATAAGATTTGCGAGTTGATACCGATCATACGGCCTTGCGAATCAAGCAGTGGACCGCCTGAATTGCCACGGTTAATTGAAGCATCGGTTTGCACCGCGCCTTCAATTTGACGGTTGTTCTGCGCGCGAATCGGGCGCTGAAGACCGCTGATCACGCCGGTCGTAAGGGTGCGGTCGAAACCAAACGGGTTGCCGATCGCCAGCACCTTCTGCCCGACTATAAGCTTATCCGAATCGCCGAACGGCACGACGGTCAACCGGTCACGCGGCGCTTCTACTTTAATAACGGCTAAATCCGTGTCAGGATCGGTGCCGATGAGTTTGGCTGGATATGTCTGTTCGCCGCCGAGGTTAACGCTGAGCCTCTGCGCGCCGGCTACGACGTGATCATTAGTTAGGATATGACCTTGATCGTCGATTACCGAACCGGAGCCTGTACCTTCGCGCGGACTTGGATCGAAGTAATTAAGGCTTGCAGAAGTCGCGGTAATGGAGATGACGCCCGGCGAGATGGTTTTATAAACCTCGATGTTGTTGCGTTCATCGCTGGCTACGCTTGGGTCGGTGATGCCCTCAGGTGGTGTCTCGCTAAAGGCTGCGGTTAAAGGTTGAAAGTGGTTGCCCCACTGATTCAGAAAAACGACAGCGCCGGCGGCAAAGAGCGCTGACAGTAAAGCGATGGTTAAAATCTGGCGAGCGGAGAGAGTGTACATGGCTTTCTTTCTCATATTCATTTACCGTCCATATCTCCAAGGGTACGAGGGAGCATCTGAGATGCAGAGAGGCGCGTTCGCGGTTGTGTGCCTCCTGCGGCGCTATAAACTTGAGAGTGCCCGGTTGTCTCTCCCGCAAGACTTCGGCAAGGCGAACAAGACAGAGTCAATGAAGTAATCGAAGAATACGGCAAGTTTCGTGTTGAATAATTTGGATGAACACTCGCAAACAAATGAAGCAAGGCGAGGTGTTTCGGGGAAAGTGCGGGCCTCAGCGCGTCTCGTGACCGAACCAAAACGCGTCGGCAGAAAACGAATAATGCTTAGAAGATCAGCGAGAGGAAGGCGTTTGGTAGGTAAAAGAGGTAAGCCAGCGCAGTCTCCGGTATTTGCCAACCGAGAGCAGAAAAACCCGTCGCGACATGCACAAGCATCAGCGCCCCGTAGATGCCAAGCACCAGCTTCATGCCCCGCCGGGCCAGGAGCAGATGCGACGAGCGGTAAAGAACATACCCCGCAAAAGCGCCAACAAGTAGTTTGGTTCCTAAAAACGGTGCGTTGCCCATATCAAGCAGCCGAGCCATCAAGGCGTTGCCTTCGGTTGCTACCCCCGTGCGCACCCACAAGAGGGTTAGGTTCGCATCAAAGCAGTTCAACATAAACAGCAGCAAGCTCTTCGAAAGTGAACTCATGGGGCCTCGCTCTCCGTCGCAGTCAAAATTGATAAACCTCAGTTTTTAACAACGGAATCTCAACCATTCGTGGTTGAGATTCCGTTGTTCCACAGAAGGAAAGGAACTTACTTCCTTGTACCGGTTAGAAAATTCTCAATGCGTGCGCACTTCCGTGAATCGCGGAGATGCGTCAGGAATATCAAGCATTCTGTTCACCAGCGACCCGGCGAGAAAGCCGGGATTGACGCTTCTGCTTTAGGAAACTGCAGCCTCTTCGACAGTGATGATGCGCGGCCGCGGTGTCTCTTGAAGAACGCGCGAGCCGGGCGGGACGCTATGCGTGAGCCACACATTACCGCCGATGACGCTACCGCATCCGATCACCGTGTCGCCGCCCAAGATGGTCGTGCCGGCATAGATCACAACGTCGTCTTCAATCGTCGGGTGACGTTTGGTGTTGCGAATCAATTGACCCGCCGCGTCTTTGTCAAACGAGAACGCGCCGATTGTCACACCTTGATAGATCTTAACGTTGTTGCCGATCACGGCCGTCCCGCCGATTACAACGCCCGTGCCGTGGTCGATAAAAAAGCTTGAACCGATACGCGTCCCCGGATGGATGTCGATTCCGGTGCGGTGGTGCGCGTGCTCCGTCATAATGCGCGGAATGAGCGGCACGCCCATCTTGTAAAGCTCGTGAGCTAGACGGTAAACCATCACGGCATAGGTGCTCGGATAACTGAAGATGATCTCGTCAAGGCAGGTTGCCGCCGGGTCACCGTCGTAAGCGGCGCGAATATCCGTGGCAAGCGTTTTGCGCACAGCCGGAAGCTGAGCCAAAAAGTTTGCGGCGCACTCTGTCGCTTTAGCTTCGACGCGGCACGCGGCGTGGAGGTTCTTGCCGTGATTGATCGCGCGGTTGATCTGTTCGGTGAGCGCTTCATAAAGCCAGGTCATGCGCGATTCAACGTGAAGCTGCAGGCTGGTATCTGTGAGACCCTGGGCCCCGATGTAGCCGGGAAAGATAAGCTCGTGAACTGTGTCGAGCACGCGCACGATCTCATCATGAGAAGGCAACGGATGGCGATCAAGATGATGAATCTTGGTGCCTTCGTCGCCGTAGGATTCGATCAGCGCATGGGCGGCTCGGTCTATCTTCTCGTTCATAATCTTAGAAGTCAGGAGTCAGGAATCAGGAGTCAGAATAAAACGTGTGGTCAATTACCGGCTCCTGAAATCTAACTTCTTTATTCGATTTCTACGCCGCGCATCTTTGCGATGCCGCGCGCTTTCATCACCACGTCATCATCAACCGGCTCGCTTCCGTCCATCCACGCTTGAACTTCTTCGACGGGGCGGCCCAGTGCGACGGCGAATTTTTCGTCGCTTGCGTCAAAGCCTTGATCGCGCAGCTTTTTGAGAATCTCGTGACCTCGCTGCTGATCCGTGCCGCGATCATCCACGGCGTGCTCCGTGTCCTTCTCCGTTTGCTCTCTGCTCATTTCGTTTATGCTCCCACTCCGCTCTGCGACCTGCCTGCAACGGTTGCTTGGTAACCCAAATCCTGAATCTTTTTCAGAAGCGTGCTTTGTTGCACCGTCTGTTCATCGAACTCAACGACCGCCTGTTTATCGCTAAAGTTGACATCGGCGCGGGTGACGCCTGCCGTCTCCTCCAACGTCTCTCTAATGTCGAGCGCGCATGATTCGCAGTGCATACCTGTGATGTTCAGTTCTGCTTTCATCTCCCTCTCCCTTGTACCGGCACAGCCGAGCCGCTCGTAGCAGCAACCTAAGTCAATGCTTCAACACGGACCGCTCAATGTGCAAACAATTAAAGCGCGGCGTATTATACAGCACGAGCTTTCAGTCCACCGAACAGATACGCGAACCCGAACCGATGACTAGCAACGAAACACCTCTAACCATCGCCGAAGCCGTGCAGCAGGCCGCCGCATTTTTGCAGGATGCAGACATCCGGGAATCTCGCCGCGAAGCCGGATCGATCATGGCGCATACGCTTCGCTGCGACCGCACATTTCTAATTACGCACGGGGATGAAGATATAACGCCCGCGAACTTCGCCAGGTTTAAAGGCTACGTTGAGCGCCGCGCCGCGCATGAACCGCCACAGTACATCACGGGCAGTCAAGAGTTTTATGGTCTCGACTTTGAAGTGACCCCGGACGTTTTGATCCCGCGCCCCGAAACTGAACTGCTTGTTGAAACGGCGCTTGATCTATTGAAGGGCATACAGTCGCCCCTCATCTGCGATGTCGGCACTGGCTCAGGCTGCATCATCATCGCGCTGCTGCACGAACTTTCCGCAGCGCGTGCCACTGGAACCGACATCTCTTCCGCCGCCTTGCAGGTCGCGGCACGTAACGCCGTGCGCCACCATGTGCGCGAACGGTTAGCCCTTGTTGTTTCCGATTGCTTTACGGCGCTTGATATGACGAAAGCAAAATTCAATATTATTGTTTCAAATCCGCCGTATATCGCCGAAGCCTCAATCGCCGGACTACAGCGCGAAGTGCGCGGATTTGAACCGCATGTCGCTTTAACTCCGGGCATTGATGGTTTGCGCATCATCCGCCGTTTGCTCAACGAAGCGCCCGGCCTGCTCACGGCGGGCGGGTGCCTTGTTTTCGAGATCGGCTTTGATCAGCACGAAGCAGTTCGGGGGCTGATTGATCCGCAGGTGTGGATGCTGCTCGACATTTGCCAAGACTTGCAGAGCATTCCGCGCACCGTCGCGCTTAAGCGTCGGTTTTAGTCTGACATGAACAGAGCAGATGTCAGAGGTCAAATGCTGGATGTTAGTGCGAAGCATTTACTGACATCCAGCATCTGACCTCTGCTGCTTTATCGTTTCTTAAGTTGGGCGTGCTAGAATCCGCCGAATCAAAATTGAGACACATCAAACACTTAAATGGTTGAACAAGATTGCATTTTTTGCCGAATAGCGAGTGGTGACATTCCTGCCGGCAGGGTATATGAGGACGATCAGTGTATCGCCTTCCGTGACACGAATCCGCAAGCGCCCGTTCACCTGCTCGTGATTCCGCGCGAGCATGTAGAATCGCTTGACGATGTCGGGCTGAAAGATGAACCGATGCTCGGCCACTTGATGCGCATTGCATCGCGCATTGCAAACGATCAAGGACTCGCTGAGAACGGTTATCGAACGGTGATCAACACGGGCGCGAGCGCTGGTCAATCCGTCTTCCATCTGCATGTCCACGTGCTCGGCGGACGACCCTTAAGTTGGCCTCCCGGTTAAAAGCTCAAGCTAACAAAACAAAGGGGCGAGTGGTCGGGTCTCGCTTCTAGCTGATCTCTTTCCTGCCGACTTCAATTAGCGGCCTGTACCACGCCGCTATTCAGCGCGTCTTCCTGTATCTGATCTTCCGCAGCTTGTGCTGCTTCTACTTGGTCATTCTCGGAACGAAGCAGCGACGTTTCATAGCGCACGTTGCCGAGAAGCGTATCGGCAACAGCTTTGGTGAAGCCGAGTATTGCCGGGCCAAGCACGATGCCGGGTATGCCGAAAGCGTAGACGCCCGCTACCAAAGCCACAAACATCCAATAAAAGTTGAAACTCCGCGTGGCGCTTGAAGCTAGTCGCGGACGAAGCAGCAGCGATGATGACAGCGTCAGCGAAATGCCGATCGCTGCGTAAATGGCAGCGCTAATAGGCGCATTACGAAAGACGAGAAGGTAGATGCTAACGGGGATGTAAATAACCCATTCGCCAATCAGCGGGAAGAAGCCGGTGAGAAACGTCACCATACCAAGCACCACGGCGAGCGGCACACCAAAGACGAGGTTGAGCGCTACTATAACAACGGCTTTGAGGCTTTGGTCAATGAAGACGGCTTGCAACGCGCCACGCAACGCACCGCCGATATTCTCCGCAAGCTTCTCATACAAGGGAAGGTAATCGCCCGGCACACGCACTTTGATGTAAGTAGGAATGTGCGTGCGCTGCGTCAGCACATAGAAGACGGTGAAGAAAAAGACGGCCAGCGATGCGAGCAGCAGCGGAGCGCTTTTGCGCAGGGCTTGCACGGCCTCGGCCGAACGTGTCACGCCTTCGGCGAACGCCGTCTGTAGCCCGCCGCGCGTGTTCTCGCGCCCGACGGGAAAGTAACGCGCCAGCGAACCGCTGATCGAGTCGATGATTTCATCCCGCTTCTCGTGAACGAGGTTTGAGTAGCCGGATAACTCGTACCAGACGTAGCCGATGAGCGCAACCATCGGCACAACGATCAGCGCAATGGTCACAAGAGCGCTTCCGGTTCGTGCGCCGAGACGCCGCTCCAGCCACTCTTGCACCGGCAGAAGATACACCGCCGCGACAACTCCGAGGAGCAACGCGACTAAAACTTTTCCGACCAGCCAGACGAATAAAGCGACGGCAAGCAGCACCGCTACTCCATACACTAGAGTGCGCTTGGCATCACCCACCGTGAGTTCACTGAGCCGCTTTGAATCCTGTTTAGACACAACGATGCCACTATAACATCCTGCGCCGTGAGCCAAAAGAAAGCGATGTCCAAGCTTTTACCTGAAGTCATAATAGCCGCGTGTGTGATTCGCCTTGCTGCTCAAATTCACTTGCCCGACGACATTATTGCCTTTCACGTGACATCGCTTTATGGCACTCGACTGCTGAACGCTTCAATATAAACTTTGACTTTGTGGAGACAACCACGCGGCACATCGGTTGCCACTGCCGAAGCTGCAAATATTCAGCGGTTACAAACTGCCACCAAGGAGAAGATATACATGCGACGATCAATGATCACGCTGCGGTGCAGTGTCCTTTTAGTCTTTGCGCGTACTGCAGCCACGAGATCATCAAACGAATGCGCACCATACGCGCGTTGCCCAACGCTGAGTAGTATTAAACTACTAAAGTTGGACGATAGGGCAGCAGTGGCATACTGGATGAACGCGGCGATCCGAACCAGAAGATTACAGAGCGGGGAAGGAAACAACGGTGATGCGGTGGCGCAAACAAGTGGATAGTCCGGTTAATCGATAAGCGGTGCGACGATGCGCACCTTCTCCGAAACACCGCCCGCATACTTCTTAAAGTTCTCGGTGAATAGCCGGGCCAAGTCGCGCGCTTTGCGGTCGTAAGCTTCCAGGTCGCGCCAAGTGTTGCGCGGAATCAAAACCTTTGCCGGCACATGTGGGCAGGAAACGGGAACGTGAACGCCAAAGACAGGATCAGGGTTGGTTTCAATTTGAGCCAGCGCGCCAGAGAAGATTGCGCGAATCATCGAGCGCGTATGCCCGATCTTCATGCGCTCGCCTTCGCCATAAGGGCCGCCGGTCCAGCCTGTGTTGACGAGCCAGCAATCTACCTTGTGCTCCGCGATGCGCTTGCCTAAAAGGTCAGCGTAAACCTCAGGATGGTGAATCATGAAGGGAGCGCCGAAGCACGTCGAGAAGGTCGCTTCCGGTTCTTCGACTCCTTTCTCCGTGCCTGCCACCTTCGCCGTATACCCTGAGAGAAAGTGGTACATCGCCTGCTCCGGCGTGAGACGCGACACCGGCGGCAACACACCGAAGGCGTCGGCGGTCAGCATGATGATGTTCTGTGGATGTCCGGCGCGACTCTCGGGGACGATGTTCGGGATGGAAGTCAGTGGGTAAGCCGCACGCGTGTTCTCAGTTATAGTCGCGGCGTCGAGATCGAGCGCGCGGGTCTCAGGATCGTAGACAACGTTTTCTAAGATGGTGCCGAACATGCGGGTGGTGCGATAGATGTCCGGCTCAGCCGTAGGCGAAAGTCGGATCACCTTCGCGTAGCAGCCGCCCTCGAAGTTGAATACGCCGCTGTCGGACCAGCCGTGCTCATCATCGCCGATGAGACGGCGTTCCGGGTCGGCTGACAGAGTGGTTTTGCCGGTCCCCGACAATCCGAAGAAGATAGCCGTGTCGCCGCGCTCGCCGACGTTTGCAGAGCAGTGCATGCTCATCACGCCTGCCAGCGGCAAAAGGTAGTTGAGCACCGTAAAGATGCTCTTCTTTATCTCGCCTGCGTAAGACGTGCCGCCGATAAGCACGAGTCGTTGGCTAAAATCGATCAGGATAAAAGTGGGTGAGCGCGTTTTATCGCGGGCAGGATCGGCGCGAAAGTTGGGCAAGTTAATGACCGTAAATTCGGGTTTGTGTTTCTCATGCGGCTTGAGGCGAAACATCGTGCGCGCGAAGAGCGAGTGCCAAGCAAGTTCAGTGATGACACGGATGGGAAGCTGATACCGCTCCTCGGCGCAAGCTAGAACATCCTGCACGAACAGGTCGCGCCCGCGTGTATACGCGATCATCCGTTTGCGTAAAGCGTTAAAAGCATCGGGTGAAAACTCGTGGTTGACCTCACCCCAACTGATGTGTTTCTCACTTGCGGGTTCGCGCACAATAGCCTTGTCACGAGCGGCGCGTCCGGTAAATTCGCCGGTGGCAACAATGAGCGCGCCATGTTCAGAAAAAACGCCTTCATCCCTGCGCGAAATCTCTTCATAAAGCTCAGGCGTCGTCAGGTTCCAGTAGACCGCTTGAGCTTCTTTGATCTGGTTGTTGTCTAATCCGTCAGGATTGTGCCCCGTCTCCTTCATAGCAACTTCTCCGTAAACAAGAACCGCTGTGAGGGGGAACGGAAAGAATTGGGAGCGCAAATACTTCAGCGGCTCCCGGTTTCTAAACAGATTTTCTTATAGGGCGTTTTTATGCGCACGGCGTTCGCGCGATAGCTCGCGCAGCGCAACAGTTAAATCGCGGGCAGCGCGTTCCAAGCGGTCGGCGCATGCTTCCAGCTCTTCGATGTCGTCGTAAGAATGCACAACAACTGCGGCAAGCGCAGAATCAATCTGAGACGATAAGCGATCGGCGGCTGTTTCAGTTTCTTGTTCGGCGCGCGTTAATTGGGGAAGGGGGTATTGGGGGCTGGTTGTCACAATTATCATCAACGGATCGGGCATGTTCTTAGAAGGGCCGACTCGCTGCCTCGCTTATAACGCGCGTGTTTTTCTGTACTCAGCGCGTCTAGTATTTATATTAAGAAAGTGAGCTTTCAAAGATACTTCCTTGCAAGCTAATAAGAGCTTTCCATTCAAGTTACTTTCAAGCGACTTGACGCCCTTTGTGGAGCGCTTCGACAAGCTCATCCGTGTAGAAGCATTTTCTGCTTGGAGAGTTACTCTACCACTAACTAAGCGCTGCCGACAACCCGGTTGTCTACAACGCGAAAATCAAAGCGGATCGAAGATCAGACCCCCTCAAACAGCTATATAAACGGGTGTGCTTGCCTGCTACGCAATGCTTCTGTTACAAGCTTGCACTAATCGGAAGTAGTAAATAACAGATAGCAAACTCGGTGAACATAGATAACCGGCGGGGAGGGATACGGATGAAATACCGACGATTCGGAAGAACGGAATGGATGGTGGGGGAGATCGGCTATGGCATGTGGGGCATGGCGGGCTGGAGTGGATCAAGCGACGACGAGTCGCTTGAGTCTCTGCAACGGGCGGTGGATAGAGGCTGCAACTTCTTCGACACCGCGTGGGGCTATGGCGAAGGTCACAGCGAGGGATTGCTCGGCCGGATCGTGCGCGCTAATCCCGGGAAACGACTCTACACAGCGACTAAAATTCCGCCGAAGAACCGGCAGTGGCCCAGCCGCCGCGAGTTCACTCTGGACGACTGCTTTCCGCCCGATTACATCGAAGAATATACGCACCGAAGTTTAGAGAACGCAGGCTTTGACAGCTTCGATCTGATGCAGTTTCACACCTGGGAAGACCGTTGGATGGATGATGACCGCTTGATCAAGAAGATGGACGAGCTGCGTCGTCAAGGTTTGTTTCACTCGATCGGCATTAGCATCAATCGTTGGGAACCGTGGAACGGCGTGCGCGCCGTCCGCAGCGGACTGATTGACAGCGTGCAGGTGATTTACAACATCTTCGATCAGAACCCGGAGGACGAACTCTTTCCGGCTTGTCAGGAGAAGGACGTGGCTGTCATCGCGCGCGTACCGTTCGATGAAGGCACACTGACAGGGATGCTTACCAAAGACAGCCGCTGGCCCGCAGAGGATTGGCGCAGCACCTACTTTGTGCCGGAGAATTTAATCCCGAGCGTAGAACGCGCTGATCGATTGAAGCCGCTTGTGCCCGAAGAAATGACAATGCCGGAGATGGCTCTGCGCTTTATTCTTAATAACCCGACGGTGAGCACCATCATTCCGGGAATGCGTAAGGTCCATCACGTGGATGCAAACCTCGCCGCGAGCGACGCCGGACCGCTGCCCGGCGATCTTCACGCGCAACTGCGCGAGCATCGCTGGAACAGACAGCCGACGGAATGGTCGCAGTAAATAAAGGTTGAGTTTTACTGCGACGATTTCATCCAACTGACGCAGCGTTCAAGATGCCGATGCATCGCTTCCGCTGTGTCATGGTGAATGCGTCCGTGGCCCGGCAGCACCCACTCGAAACGGTGATCAAGGAGCTTTGGCATTGAGCGCGTCTGTTCTTTCCACGAGTACCACGCGACATCGCGAAACGCCGTCAATATCTGTTGCTCAGGCGACCATGCCAAGTGATCGCCGGTGAAGAGAAACTTGTCCCGGTAGAGCAGCACCATGTGGCCGCGCGTGTGACCCGGAACGGGAACCGCTATTAGATCATCATCCAGCCGCACCGCATCTTCGCCTTCAATAACTTGTTCGACGGCGAGCGACTGTGCTCCGTCGTCAGCGTGCATGATGCGTTTAGCGCCAAACTTTCTTGCGAACTGAGCATGATCGGCGATGTCGTCCACATGCGTCAGGAACATCGTCCGCACACCGCCCATCTCAGCAATTCGTTTGACAAGCGGCCCCGCAAAACGTGGGCTGTCAACCAGAATGTTACCGCCCATCTCCGCGGCACGAACAATCAAATAACTCCACGCGCCGTAGCTTCGCTCGGAAGTGAAGCCGCAGAAGTAAACGTTCTCGGCCACAAGCGATGGAAAAGCACGGATGCCAACTCGAACATCGCGTTTATCAACCGCGCCGATTGATCCGGTCGGGCACGCGACCAGCGCCATTAGAGCACGCTCGATCTCGTCAATCGTTTCCGGTTGATGATAGACGCTCGATTGATCTCCGTGATCGCGAAACGAGGCGGGCGCAATCTGGCGGCATGCGTCGCAGTCGATGCATGTTTCGTCAACAAAGAAATTGCCCGGAACGTTCTGCGACAGGCGGCGTGCGACGTTAGCCATAAGTGATAAATCTGACAGCAGAAAGAAGTGACTGCGGCCGGTTGGTTCCTCTATTCATCCCTGCGTTTTGTTTTAGAAGTTGCGGAGCGATATTTCCCCCAGGGGCGAAAGAACTCTCCCCCCGGGTTTTTCTAAGCACTCTCTGAGAGAATCGGGAGCGCAGACAAAACGTTGCGCCACGCTTCGGACTCCTCTCTGTAATCTTTGCGTCTGCTGAATAGAAGCGCGATCTGTTCACCCTCAGTATTGTAAAGCTCAAGGCTTGTGACAATGCCTTCCCGTGTCGGCTTACGCACCATCCACGATGTGTGGATCAAATCCTCGCGCACGTGCAGGTTGAAATCCGCGTCAAGCACGTTGAGCCAAGAGCCTGTAGGTTTGATATTACTAACCGCGCCGCTATGAATCTGAATGCAGCCTGGATTGCCGACGAACACCATGATCGGCAACTCGCTTTCGGCGACTTGATCGAGCACGCGGCGTAGGGATGAGTTCTCAACTTTGTAAGCCATGTCGGGCGCGGCGAGCCTGAGAGCTTGCGTGCGCGTCACATTGTGTTTGCGCGTCAAGCCGAAGAAGTCGTGCGTGCTTGTCAATCCAGACCAATCAACGCGCAGTGTTGCGACATCAATTTCGTTGTCCGATCTTTCAGGCGGCGACGCGGGCGCGGGTTGCACTTCGAGTGCACGAGATTGGTCGAGACTTTGAAAACGAGCGACGTAAGCGTCGAACGCTTGCAAGTCGCTTCCGTCTTGCAAGAAAACTTTATGGATCGCGTTCCCATCGGCGCTGAAGAATTGCACGCTTCGTTTGCGCCTGCCGCTTTCCCCTTCTTCATCGAGGGCGAAAGCGTGCGTCCAAGTGGTGAAGAACAGACGCAAGTCAATGCCTTCATCTAAAACTTGTCCCATCCTGTGCGACGGGAAAAGCTCTGTGCGACTGTATTCACCTTTGCGTTCACTGACCGCTTCGTTGTTGCGCGTTAAGGCCATCACGCGACCGAGAGATTTTAAGTTCTCGATGAGCGCGCCCCAGTTGCCTTCCGGCGCGGCAAGGCGCGTCGCTTCTTCGCCGCACATCGTCGCAACGAGTTCGGCTTCGCTCACGTTCAATTGCGCTGCCGCATCGCGCGTGCGTAAGTGCGGGTGCTCCGCTCGCAGTTGCGTCCAGCGGTTTTTCAATGCAGCGGCCGTTTGCGTTGCTCCGGTGTGGGCTTCTGTTTGAACCCTGTTTGCGGCATCCATGTTTTGCTTTCCTTTCGACGGGTTGGGCTAGATATATTCGCGTGCTTTCGCCGGACGAAAGAAGTCGCGACGGCGCGGTGGTGTTCGACGTTGATTCTACTCGCTTACCGCAGATCTGTTGTCATCGTGGATGCGCCGCTTTCTCGCAAAGTAGAGCGCGAAGCCGCTTGCCATCACCGCGATTACCATCATTGCTTGACGCGCGTCGGTGCTCGCGTCGCTGAAACTGGCCCACAGGACGACGGCGGCAAAGCACATCGGCGCGAGCGTGATGAGTGTAATGCTCGGCCATCCACCGGGCACGCGAAACGGCCGTTTCATTTCCGGCCTTTTCAAGCGAAGCCAAATGAGCGCCGCAAACTCAAGCGACAGAGCCGCGGCGTAAAGCAGAACATCGATGATTACGAGCTTGCCGAACGGCAGCGCTGCAAACAGTGCTGAAACAACGCACGACGCGATGAGCGCCGTGGTCGGCACGCCCGTCTCAGCCGAGACGCGCGCGAGCGGAGACGGAAGCCATCCGTCGCGCGCCATCACGAAAGGTAGACGTGAAACATAAAGCAGTTGACTGTTAAAGAGCGACCACGCCGAAATGAGCGCCGCTGAAGCAACGACAACGCCCAACCATTTCCCGCCGATAAGTTGCGCTAAAACGGGCCAGCCCGCTGACTCATTCCACACCGCCGGGTCAGTTGTCACAGCAATGCCCGCCAAGAGCGGCAGCAAATAAGCTGCGATTGTAATAGGCAGCGCCGCGAATAAAGCGCGCGGGTAGTTGCGCGTCGCATCATCGACCTCATCCGCAAAGGTTGAGACGTTGTCCCAGCCCATGTAATTCCACATCACGGTTGAAAGTCCAAGAGCTAAAAGTCCGAACTCCTTTGTGTTTGCCAGATCATGCTTTATCGCCGCCACCGCCGCCTGCGCGCCGCCCTCTCTCGCCAGTCCGCTGATAGCAAGCAGAGCAAATGGCACCAGCACTAATGAGACATTGATGGTCGCACTACGCCCAACGGCGCTCGCGCCGCGCCAGTTGATCGCAAGCGCGACTGCGATCAACAGAACTGCGATCAGCCACCTGGTGAGCATCACCGGCCATGACGCTGAACCGGTTTCATCAAGCGCCAGTTGCGGATAAAAGTAAGCGAAGTAGTTGACAAACAGCACTGGGTAGATCGCCATGTCCACCGCCGTATAGCAGATGGTCCACCAACCTTCCTGTACGCTCCAGAAGTTTCCTAAGCTGTTGCGCACCCACGCATAGTAGCCGCCTTCTTCGGGCATCGCGCTCGACAGTTCAGCGACCATCAACGCGATCGGCAAACTCCACAAGATGGGCGTTACAATGACGAGTCCGACCGCCCATCCCGCGCCCACCGCGCCAACGAGTGGTTCAAGGCCATAAGCTCCGCCGGAGACGGTGAAGAAGATCACGCTTACCAGTGCGAGAAAGTTTAATCGTTTGTGACGGGGCAGACGCGCCCGTTGGGGCTGTGCCCGATTAATGGGTGCGGGGGAAGCTGTGACAAGATGCAACGGTGAGGTTCACCTCTCGCATAAAAGATGTTCAGAAGTTTGGTTGAGACGATGCCTAATATAACGCTCGGTTCGCCTAACGCGAAGCCCTCAATTTGTGACGAGTCCCCAATCCTCGTTCAACTGCCCGCGCTATTTCACAGGATTCCCGTGTGACTCTAATCTACTTCAATTGAAAGTCAAGACGAGAGGTTGCGCTACTGTGTGCCTTGTTGCCCCCGACTAATAAAGATATAATGCAGCCTCCTGCCCCTCAATTCCTCAACAGCTTTGGCCCACAGAACCCCCATAATGGAGAACCGAATGACATCTGAACGTGCGTACACGGTGCTTGTCGTCGAAGATAACTCGGATAGCCGCGAGATGCTCTGCTCCGTGCTTCGCCACAACGGACACAACGTTATCGAAGCAGAGAACGGCAAGCGCGCCATATCGGAAGCGTCGTACAAACACCCGGACCTGATTGTGATGGATTTAGCGATGCCCGAAATGGATGGAGTGGAGGCAGCACGTCAGATTCTTCAAATGCCCGGGCTGGCTGATACCCCTATCTTTGCTGTCAGCGGATTTGCCACCAGCGATGTTAAAGCGGATGTCCTCGCCGCCGGATGCATAGAGTTTCTTGAGAAACCGATTGACCTACGTGTTTTGTTGCAAAAGATCAAGGGCGCCTTGAACGCCATCCCGCTTCTTGAAATACAGCGAAGGGAAGTGGAGCGTCTACAGGTCTACATCCCTGCGCACTGGGGCGTGACGTGGCAGTGTCAACACGACGGCACAATCACCAGTTTGAGCACCAAAGGATGTCTCGTCCAAACCAATTTAGTAGAGACGCTTTCCGGCGCGCCCATCTTCCTTCGCTTCCTGCCGTCAACCGAAAGGTGGATGTCACTGCGAGGCAAAGTGCTGTACTACCTTAGAGAGGTGGGCTTTGGAGTAGAGTTCACGGAACTAACCGGCGAAGATGAAGCCACGCTCAAAAAGTTAGGACAGCATTACAGTGGTAAGCGAGCCTAAAGCATGTCTAAAAGACACAAGGATGAAGGCGGAAGGATGAATAAGAGAAACAGCTTTTCTGTCTTCACTTCATCCTTCCGCCTTCATCCTTCTCTTTGTGTCTCGGTGGCAAACCCTCTCTGCGATTAATCGTTCAAGCCATCGGCGGCTACGTTCATGTTCAGCACGCGCACGAGAAAGCCCCAGCGGTCAGCCGCCTCATCAATAAGCTTCGATGTCGGTTTGCCTGCGCCGTGTCCGGCTTTGGTTTCGATGCGGATCAACACGGGAGTTGGCCCGGTTTGCGCTGCCTGCATTGCCGCCGCAAACTTGAAGCTATGACCGGGCCAGACGCGGTCGTCATGATCGGCAGTCGTTATCAGTGTCGGCGGGTAAGCGGTTCCCGGCTTGAGGTTATGTAGCGGCGAGTAGGCATAAAGCGACTTGAACTCGTCTGGATTCTCGGATGAACCGTAGTCCGAGACCCAGGCCCAGCCGATGGTGAACTTTTGAAAACGTAGCATGTCCATCACGCCGACAGCCGGGAGGGCAGCGCCAAAAAGGTCGGGCCGCTGCGTGATCGCGGCTCCGACCAGCAGTCCGCCGTTGCTTCCGCCGCCGATTGCCAGTTTCGGTGTCGATGTATATTTGTTGGCGATGAGCCACTCCGCGGCACCGATGAAATCATCAAACACATTCTGCTTCTTCGCCTTCATCCCGGCTTTGTGCCACTGCTCACCGTACTCGCCGCCGCCCCGCAGGTTCGCGACCGCGAAGACGCCGCCCATCTCCAACCACACGAGATTACTGACGGAGAAGGAGGGTGTCAGTGAAATCTCAAAGCCTCCATACCCATACAGGTAGGTCGGATTAGTTCCGTCGGGCTTCAATCCCTTCTTGTGCGTGATGAACATCGGCACACGGGTTTTGTCTTTGCTCGTGTAAAAGACTTGTTTCGTTTCGTAGTCTTGGGGGCGAAAGTCAACTTTCGGCTGGCGAAAGACTGTGCTTTGGCCCGTCTGTATGTCGTAACGGTAGATCGTCGTCGGAGCGGTAAAGCTGGTGAAAGCATAAAACGTTTCTTTGTCGCGACGCTTGCCGGTAAAGCCCGTCGCTGTGCCGATGCCGGGAAGGGAAATCTCGCGCGTAAAAGTGCCATTCGTTCGGTAGAGCTTCACCTGCGTGTATGCGTCCTTCAGGTAAGAAGCGATGAACATATCGCCCACGAGGTTGACGCTCTGGAGAGTCTCGGGCGCTTCGGCCACAAGCGTCTTCCAGTTACTTCGCTCCGGCTTTGTAGTGTCAATCTGGATGATCTTGCTGCGCGGAGCGTCGAGGTTGGTATAAAACCAGAAGACCGGCCCATCGTTGCCGATGAAGTTATAGGAAGCGTCAAAGTCATCGAGCAGCTTGACTACTGCCGCGTCCTTCGTCTTCAAATCTTTGAAGTAGATGCGGTTCTTTACATCCGTGCCTTTCGAAACATTGATGATCAGATAGCGCCCGTCTTCCGTGACAGTGCCGCCGAACCCCCAATCCTTTTGGTCAGGTCGGTCATAGACGAGCGTATCTTCAGACTGCGGGGTGCCGATGCGATGGAGATAAAGCTTTTGGTAATAGTTGACGCCCGACAATGTGGTGCCTTCCTTGGGTTCATCGTAGCGGCTGTAGAAGAAGCCTTTGCCATCTCTCGTCCATGATGCGCCGGAGAACTTAACCCACTTGATGGTGTCTGGGAGGTCGCGATTCGTTTCCGTATCGCGCACCTTCCACTCCTGCCAGTCAGAGCCGGAAGCGGACAGACCATAAGCCATCAATCGCCCGTCGTCGCTGATGTCGGCACCCGAGAGGGCCACTGTGCCGTCGCTTGAAAGCGTGTTTGGATCGAGCAAAATTTTCGGATCGTCGTTCAAGGACTTCGCTGTGTAGAGCACGCTCTGATTTTGCAGGCCGCTATTTCTGGTGAGAAAGTAGCGGTCGCCTTCTTTGAAAGGCACACCGTACCTTTCATAGTTCCAAAGCCTTGTGAGGCGCTGCTTGATCTGCGACCGCACGGGAATCTCGTTGAGGTAGTCAAAGGTCAACTTGTTCTGAGAATCGACCCATGATTTCGTTTCGGCGGAGTCGAGGTCTTCAAGCCAGCGGTAGGGATCTGCGACCTTGATGCCGTGATAATCATCCGACTGGTCAATCTTCTTTGTCACTGGGTACGTGAATGGTTTGGTCATGTTACGAGCAGCGGGTTGCAGAGTTGAGTCCTGGGCCATCGCAGGAGAAACACTCCCAGCGAAGATCATGGTTAACGATAAAACATGTGCAGCGGTGGATCGAATATTCTTGAACAAAGATACGCCCCCTTCAATAGCTTTCCATTTGCATCACATGTTGCCGCCTACTTACTTTCAGCAGCGGTAGCATGACGGTCGAGGTAGTCTAGCAGCACATTTGCCATCACTTTGGTGCCGATGACAAGGCTTTCTTCGTCAACATCAAACTCCGGCGTATGAATCATCGCCGTAATTTTCTTCGACGGATTGGCAACGCCGAGGAAATAATAGAAACCGGGTATTACTTTCTGAAAATATGAGAAGTCCTCTGCGCCCATCTGCGGTCTTCGCGCAATGACGTTCGCCTCGCCCACGACGCGGCGAATCGTCGGCGTCGTTTCTTCCACCAGCGCCGGATCGTTAAAGGTCACGGCTGCGCCTTCGTTGTACTCCATCTTGAAAGTCGCGCCGTAAGCGGCAGTTATTCCGCTCAGCGTTTCGCGCATCAACTTCTGTGCTTGCCCGCGCACGTCTTCGCTGAGGGTGCGCACTGTGCCTTCCAATTTAACTTCATCGGCAATGATGTTGAAGCGGTTGCCGCCTTGAATGATGCCGACCGAAATTACCAGCGGTTCGGTCGTATCAATGCGGCGACTGCGGATGGTCTGCAACGCTGTGACGCATTCAGCCGCGACCACCACTGCGTCAACGCCTTCGTGCGGGTAAGCGCCGTGAACCTTCTTGCCGCGCACCGTAATCACAAACTTGTCGGACGACGCCATCGTCGGACCAGAATTAAAGGAGATCTTTCCTACCTCAACCGTCGGCATTACATGAAGGCCGAAGATGGCTTGCGGGCGTGGGTTCTCCAGCGCGCCTTCCTTAATCATTAGCGGCGCGCCGCCTTCTTCGCCAGCGGGTGGGCCTTCCTCTGCCGGTTGGAAGATAAACTTGATGGTGCCGGAAATCTCATTACGCATTCGACTAAGGATTTCCGCAACGGCCAGCCCGACCGTGGTATGCACATCGTGACCGCACGCATGCTTCACACCCTTGTTCTGTGATTTGTAGGGAACATCAATGGTTTCTTCGATGGGGAGCGCATCCATATCGGCGCGCACGGCCACGACTGGCCCAGGCTTTGCGCCGCGTAAAAGCGCCGTAACCCCGTGGCGGGCAACGCCGGTCTTAATGTCTTCAAGACCCAACGTGCGCAAC
>JACCTF010000251.1 GCA_013812565.1 Pyrinomonadaceae bacterium
GCGCGTGACAAGTTGAAGCGCCTTTATCCATCGCAATCACCATGATGAACTACTAGTTGAAACTATGCACTTAAGTGCAAGGCTTTAGCTGCTACACACTTTCCACGCCGGGTGCTGTCGAGTACAACACCGGGCATGGGAGAGAACCGATACGGCGGACACACGGTCACACGGCTGACGGCGCACGACGTGTGGGTGACGAAGTACCGCAAGCATGTGCTCGTGGGCGACATCAAAGTGCGGTGCCGCGATCTGCTGGTGCAGATCTGCGATGCCGAGGATGTGCGGATACTCAAAGGCGTGGTCAGCAAAGATCATGTCCACATGCACATCGAGTACGCGCCGTCGAAGTCCGTGTCCGATCTGGTCAAGCGGATGAAGGGGCGCACGTCGCGGCTGCTCCAGCAGGTGTACCCCAACTTGCGGAAGCAATACTGGGGGCGGCACTTCTGGGCCATTGGGTACGGCGCGTGGAGCACCGGCAACATCACGGAAGAAGCGGTGCAGCAGTATCTTGAGCATCATCGTCATCCGTCGAACGGGCAAAGCGATCCGTTCATCCTTGAGTGAGTCGGACTTTCAGTTTTATAATGAAAAGTGTGGTTTATTTGCCGGCGAGCCATTGGCTTAGCAACTCTTTTTGATGGGCAGTTGCTCTCGGCAAAGGTTGTAATTTCCACTCAGCTTCTTCGACAAGTTTCACTGGCATGTTTAGCTGCACAGGTTTCCCTTCGCGTAGCAGTTTGAGCGAGACAAGTTGGCCTTCCTTGTTCGCAAACATCTGACGAAACTCGCTGGCCCATTCAGGGTTGCTGACCGTGATCTGACCGACGCTCACCAACACATCTGCTTCGCGTACACCCGCCGCCGCTGCCGCACCGTCCGGTAGCACTGCGCCGATGCGACCGTCCAGCCCCGACGCGATCCCCAAACGTGGCACTCGGCTCTTGACCTCGGCGAATTGCAAGCCGACGAAGGCAAGTGTTTCTTTGAAGGGTAGGGAAGCCGTGTCACCAACGAACTTGTCGAAAAAACTTTGATAATTACTTTTGGTCAAACGATTGATCTCAGCGATAAGGTCTGTAGAGGTGAAACCGCGTTTGTGCTTGTAGTAGTTTTGGTAGAGCGTTCGCATCACATCGTCAAGCGTGCGTACGCCGTTTGTGTCATGCCGGATAGAGAGATCAAGAAGCAGTCCGATGATATTACCGCGCGAGTAGTAGTCAATAGTGAAAGGCTGCCCTTGGCCGCCTGCCCCTCCGAGCCACGTGTTGACGCTTGCGTCCTCAAGGGAGATATAGTGCGCCGCTTCCGCTGCTTGAACTTGAATAATCGTTTGGACAATTCCTTGCAGATATTCCTCTCGGTTTGTCAGACCTGCGCGGAGCATGCCGCGGGTTGTGTAGTAATCTGTTACTCCCTCGGAAAACCACAGCAGCGGCGTGTAGTTACGCTGATCGTAGCGGTACGGCCACATCTCTGCGGGGCGTATGCGCTTAACATTGTAAGCGTGAAAGAACTCGTGTGAAGTTAGGCTGGTGAGTCCTTCGAACGCGGCGCTTGTGGCTGCTTGCTTCGGCAGAATTCCCAAGTATGAATTGGCGTGCTCCAATCCGCCTGACACCAGCGGACTTTCGTCAAACACATTGATCGTCAAGTAACTTTTATATGGAATCTCCCCGAACATCTGATTGTGTACATCGATCACCTTAAGGTAATTGTCGGCAAGTTTCTTCAAGTCAGATTCTGCCATGACTCCTTTAGGCGTTACCGCCAATTTGTGGGGCACGCCGCGTAAAGAAAGTGTCACCAAATCAAACTCACCGACCAGCATCGGACAATCAACCAGCACGTCATAGTTTTCAGCCGCGAATGTCGTCGGATCGGCAGTCGCACCGAGGCCGGATGCGATACTCCATCCGGGCGGTAGTTTAAAAGTAACAGTAGCTGGCGTGTCCAGTGTGTGTTCCTTGATGTAGAGGAAGAAATTAGTACCGTTCAGGATCGCGTATGTCGGAGTGACCTGTGATTTATTCAGATCGAGTTGGCCTGCCATGTAATCGAAGTTGACGCGTACGACGGATGCGCCACGTGTGTCAATCGTCCACATACTGTCGTGCGGTTTGCGGTGGCGTAAGGGTCGACCAGACTGATCTGTAAAGGTTAGCCGCCTGATGTTGCGCGAAAAGTCTTCGGTTGTATAGTAGCCGGGCGTCCAGTTAGGAACACCTAAAGTTAGATGCTCCTGTTTGACACCGGTAATCGTAGTGCTGATCTGTAAAATTGGCTGTTTGGGATTGGGGATTGTCACTACATTTTCAATGCGTGTGACTGCTGCCGCTGTAGTCGCAAGCCACAGCGTCAAGAACGCCGCGATCACGCCGCACTGTACTACCTGCATAAAATGTTTATAGCTTGCCATTCCGTTGTATTGTTCCTTGCCCTGAAGATTATCTCTGACCAATTTCTTCCCAGCACTCTGCATTTGATGACAGTCCTGTAGAGACTTGCGTTACTAGGTAGTGTTGACGTAAAGAAGCTAAACTGCTCTACATGATGACAGTTAAGCTGAGCGACGACCAGTGGCAAAAGATTCTGCCCGTTTTGAAAACCTGTCCACAAATAAGGCTCGGAGCCGGACGCGATGTGCGACGTTTCCTCGAAGCCGTCTTGTGGGTCACTCGCTCGGGAGCGCAATGGCGACTCTTGCCCAAACAATATGGCAACTGGAACTCGATTTATAAACGCTTCGCCCGGTGGAGTGAACTCAAGGTCTTTGAGAAGTTGTTCGAGCATTTTTCACAAGACCGCGACATGCAATATCTGTTGATTGACTCGACCATCGTGCGCGCTCATGCGTGTGCCGCTGGCGCACAAAAAAAGACGGTGCACAAAGTTTAGGCAGAAGTCGCGGCGGCTTTTCCACCAAGCTTCACTTGGCAACTGACGCTTTAGGCAACGCGTTGTGCTTCATCTTGACAGGCGGCGAGCGCAATGACATCACGCAAGCCGAACAGTTAATTGAAAACTTCCCCGCCGATCACGTGATCGCCGACAAGGGTTATGATGCACAGGCTTTCGTCTTGAAACTGAGAGAGCGAAACTGTGCAGTCGTCATCCCTTCACGCATCAATCACAAAGTGCAACGACAGATTGATCTGCATCTGTACAAAGAACGACACTTGATTGAAAACCAAATTGGCAAGTTGAAACACTCTCGTCGAGTGTTTTCACGTTTCGATAAATTGGCAAAGAACTATTTGAGCTTTATCCATCTCGCCAGCACAGTCATCTGGCTCAGGTAGTTATGTCAACACAACCCTAGGGTGACGACATTGAAATTTGAACTAAACTCTCCTTTTAACTTTTCGTCAAAAGAGTATTGACAAGTTACTGGTGCGGTAATACATTGCACGTGACGTAAGCGCATCACCTCACATGATCTTCCGCACACGCTGACGGTTTAAATACTTTAACCCTCTCCGCAGCCTTTCAAAAGTAGCCTAGCCCCCTTTACCTCAGTCTTTAATTTCTGCAAGCAAGCTAATAATCTAAACTCTACCTTAACCAAATGCACCGGAGTTTAAAAGTTATTTACTTCATCGATTGTTAAAAGAGGCATAGAATCGAGGCAGTAGATGTTGTTACACGTTTTCAAACAACGCAGCATTATTTGGTTAAGGGCCTAAGCAGGTACGAAAGATGTGCCACACTTTACGTTGGTTAAGTGGCTTAAGCCTTTGGCATTGGGATTGCCAAACAAAAGCTGCGTTTAGCCCGTGAAATATGTTTGCGGTGCAGTAGCGCAGGAAGCAGAAGGGCAATGATTACTACAGAAACATATACAAGTTGGCAGAACGTCGGACATATGGCATCAGCAGCCGAGACTCAAATCACACCCACATCCGACTACATGTTGGCGCAGAGGGCTGCGAAGAATGACATGGAAGCTTTCGAGGAGATGTATAAACGCCATAATCGCCGGGTGTACAGCTTATGCCTGCGCATGACCGGGAACGTCTCCGAAGCAGAGGATCTGGCGCAAGATGTCTTTGTTCACTTACACCGTAAGATCGGAAGTTTTCGTGGAGAGTCAAGTTTCACCACTTGGCTCCATCGCCTGACGGTGAACCAAGTGCTAATGCACTTTCGCAAGCGCGGTGTGCGTTTAGAACGAACAACCGAGGATGGCGACGTGCCGGTGCAGATAGTCCTCGGTACAGATAAACCGAACCATATGCCGGTGGTCGAGCGAATAGCTTTAGACAAAGCAATTGCCCAACTGCCACCCGGCTATCGCACCGTGTTCATGCTTCATGACGTTGAAGGGCACGAGCATGAAGAGATCGCACGAATGCTCGGCTGTGCCGTGGGGACATCGAAGTCGCAACTACATAAAGCGCGGATGAAATTGCGCGGATTGCTTAGGCAACAGAACCACGTATAGCAATCCTGAATTTTTCAACACGGCTTCAACAAAAACTACTTTACGCTTGTTGTCGCAAGCAACGGCTTGATCGCTGCCTCAAGCGTCGCTTCCGAATCCTTGATCTGAATGTTCGGGAAAAGATGCCACCGCTCGACGTGCTCAACAGAATCTCCAGCCTCCATGTCGGCCAACGGAGCTAATGTTTCGATCTCGATAAACGGCCCGGCGGTATAAACTTCCGTACTGCTGCCATAGTCAGGATAGGTCGCACCATCTTTGTAGGCGAAACGCTTCATGAACATAGTCTCGCCAAGGTGGTAAGCCGCCCACCCCTGCTTGTTTGCAATCCCGATCTTCTGCGGTTCATTCATCGCATCGACTACCTTCAAGCGAATATACCTCTCGCCGATCATCCAACGCGGGTCATTCAACTTCGTATAGTGCCAGAGCACCATGGGCCGAGCGGGCAACAAGTAATCATCGTGGCTGCGGTAAGGCTCTTGCGGAAGAATAGCGATGCCGCCGCCGCGCAGGATGGTCAACGCCCAGGGAGCGACACGAATGGCCCAAAGGTTTCTATTGGTAAGTTTATGCTGCACCATGACGCCGCTTCCTTGCGGATCAAGCGTGATGGTCATCTGCTTCTCGACGCCTGTCTTCGGTTCGACCGGCTGAATTAAGCGGATCGAATTGCCGCCCTCAATCTTATATGTGACAGGACTGTTGTCAGGCGAGTATGAGCGTGGCATAGCTTCGGGTGCCGTCCACAAACGATGACCTCCCCACGGCTTCCACTCGCCAAGTTCAGTCTTTACACCACTGCCAGTGAGTTCGGCAAACATGTTTTCGGCATTCAGAAATCCATACCGGATCACACGCGGACCGATGTCCGTAGTGACGATCACTTCGACAGTGCCGTTGGACAAACGGTAGCAATTAGGTTGATTGAAATATGCGACTTTCTCAACTTTAACTTGTCCCTCCACAACCGTCGTAGGCAGTGTGGCGCACAACAAACAAAGAAAGATTCTAAACAGCCGAAACTTGATGCACATCATTCATGCTCCTCTTAAAGATTAGCCACGGCAAAGATAGAAGGCAGTAGGCAGAAAGCAGGAGGTGTTTATCAACTCAGAGATAAAATCCACGCTTGACGCTCAATGACATTGAATCAACGCTTTCCCACTGCCAACTGCCGTATTAGGGTTTAAGTGGGCCTTGTGTTTCAACTGCATAGACCGCGGGAATGCGTTTGGCGACCTGAGCCATCACGGGGAATCTCAGATGTGGCTCGGTCTGATACCAGTAACAACAGGAGTAGAAGTTATCGGCGCGATGATTGCCGTGACCGTGCTCCATCGTGTGTTTCATATACTTAGTGAAAGTCACAGGGTTGTCGGCGTGCCAACGGTAGCAGACGTATCTTCCGCCGACTCGCTCTTGGCCCAGAATATAAGGTGCTCCGTGATAGAGATGGGCGAAGGCCGTCGCACCTGACAATCCGCCGAAGTTCCACGCCCCGCACAAGTAATCTTCCGAACCAGTCCCGATAATGATCGGTTGGTTTTCATCGTCGATGTAGAGCATATCGTCGCCTTCGCCAGCCCAGTCGTTCTGATTCTGCAAGATGCCGAGCGTGACGCCCATCAGATGCCCGTCGCCACGCGCTTCGGCAAAGACGTAGTTCTGTTGTCCTGCAGGGTTCTTCAGTCGGTTAGCATCACCGTTGGTTTTCCAGTTGTTATCTGTGGGCGCGTTGGGTGTGGCCTGGTTATAAGAGGCATGAAGATAGAGCACGTCATCTGGAAGCGTCTGTACAATCTGAAAATCGACATTGGAATAGAACGAGCCGACGGGTAGAGATCCCTCGTTGGTGATCGTCATGCGGGCGGATTTACGGTAAGGCATCGGCA
>JACCTF010000262.1 GCA_013812565.1 Pyrinomonadaceae bacterium
GGTGGATCGCCTTTGCTAAACAGGATGTCGCCCGCCTCTAAACGTCTCTCTTCGGCGTTCTCCGCAAACCACCGGAGTTGTTCCTCTGGAAGGTCTGCAAAAACACGAACGCCACGCAGCGCCTGAACTCGCTCGTACAGTCGAGCGTCAGACGCGTTTGCATCGCCGCTTTCGACCAGACCACTCGTCTCAAGCTTTTCGCTTTTAACGCCACTATCCTGCTCACCAATGTTCTGCATCACTACACCACCTTACCGAAGATACCGCTTTCCTACTCATCACTCTGTTTACACCACCTTACTGAGGTACTGGTGAACAAACGAGATGGCAATCGATCCTTCACCGACGCCTGAGGCGACGCGCTTGATTGAACCCCTGCGCACGTCGCCGACGGCGAAGACGCCCGGCAAGTTCGTCTCAAGCAAACCGGGATCGCGGTCAAGCGCCCACCCGCGCGGGCGTTTGCCGTCTGCCATGAGGTCGGGACCCGTAAGGATGAAGCCGCGTTCATCGCGCTGTACTACGCCCTCTAACCACTCGGTATGCGGCATCGCCCCGATGAAAATGAACAGGTAGCTGGCCGGCACAGTCTCCGTGTTCCCGCTCTGGGAGCAGTGAATCGAGACGGCTTCCAAATGGTCCGTGCCGTGCGCCTCCGCCACCGAAGAATTGAGTTCGACTTGGATGTTCGCGGTCTGCGTGATCTGGTCAATCAAGTATTGCGACATGGATTTCGCGAGCGAGTCACTACGCACAAGCATCACAACCCTTCGCGCATACTGTGCGAAGTACATCGCGGCCTGCCCCGCAGAGTTCGCGCCGCCGATTACGTACACGTCCTGGTCCTTGCAGGAAATCGCTTCGGTGATCGCCGCGCCATAGTAGACGCCCGCGCCTTGCAAGCGGTCCACTCCCGGCACGTCCATCTTTCTCCACTGCACGCCGGTCGCAATCAACAAAGCGTGACAGCTAATCTCATTGTCATCCGCGAGTTTGACGAAGCGGTAAGGCCCTTCGACGCGCAGCCCCCTGGCTTCCTGCGGCGAGAGTATCTCGACGCCGAACCGTTTGGCCTGCGCAACCGCGCGACGTGCGAGGTCGCCGCCCGAGAGGCCTGAAGGAAAACCCAGGTAGTTCTCGATACGGCTCGACATCCCGGCTTGTCCACCCGGCGCTTCGCGCTCGATCATCACCGTGCGCAAACCCTCCGACGCGCCGTAGACGGCGGCCGCCAGCCCCGCCGGACCACCACCAACAATAACGAGATCGTAGAACTCCGACTCGGCGCGCGTCCGCAATCCCGCACGCTCAGCGACTTCCGTTGTGGTCGGATCGGTTAAACGCGTCCCATCGGGAAAGATCACGAGCGGCAAGTGTCGTCGTTCAGTCTCATCTACTGACTCGACTAGACGGCGCACCTCCGCGTCTTTCTCCGCCGCTTCGATGTCCAACCACTGATATGGCACATGGTTGCGTGCGAGGAAGTCTTTGATGTTGTGTGAAGCGGGCGACCAGCGGTTGCCAAGCACGCGTATGCCTTCGAAGGGCGGACGAAAGTTCCCCTGCCAATCGTCGAGCAAGTCGTCCAACACCGGGTATAGATGCTCTTCCGGCGGGTCCCAAGGCTTCAGCAGGTAGTGGTGGATGGCGACTTCGTTGATCGCTTTGATCGCCGCATCCGTATCGGCGTAAGCCGTGAGCAGCACCCGCTTCGCTTGCGGGAATAGTTCATTGGCTTCGCGCAAGAATTCAACGCCCGACATTTGCGGCATGCGCTGGTCTACAAGCAGCAGTGCGACCGCGTCGTTTCTAACCTTCAACTCACGCAAGGTGTCGAGCGCCGTCTGCCCGGAGTCGGCACGCAGCACGCGGTAGCGATCCGCATACTGACGGCGCAGATCGCGCTCCACGGCGCGCAGCACCTCCCGGTCGTCATCCACGGTTAGTAATACGGGTTTCGCCATCAAATCTCTCCCTCACTACACTCTATTGAGTTGCACTTGGTAGGAGCGCAGTATAAACACAGTCGTAGAGCAGAACAAAGTTTCGCTTCGGATATGGTTTTGTCTGGCTTCCGGTTGCGTGCGACATCTCCGGGGCAGTGGCAGTATGTTAACGATATGTTAATGACTAAAGCGCTTCCCCTAACTTTTTGTATGTGGTCAGCGCCAAGAAATCTTCGGGCTAAATTAAAGTAACTACCCAGGTCAGTTAAGGCTGCGGGAGCAGGCGGCAGAGCGATAGCCACAGGCGTCAGCCTGTGGCTTGGCGCCGCCCCCGCCTTCGAGCCTGCGGCAGCAGGCGGCAGAGGGTTGATGCGGCTCTGTGCGCTCTCGCGCCCGCCCCCTTCTGTCGCCCGCTCACGCGGGCTCGGATTGTGTCGCTCGTAACCACAGGCTGACGTCTGTGGCTACTATTCTGTCGCCTGCTCTGAGCAGGCTGAGAACACGCCACGCCCTGTGTAGTTACAAATCAAAACATGACATTAGAGTTCTGGCCTTCGTTGCTTCGCTACCTTTATCGCAGTAAAC
>JACCTF010000282.1 GCA_013812565.1 Pyrinomonadaceae bacterium
GTTAAAACAAGCATGGTTTCGACTTCGGACTTTACTAAGCCGTCATCAGAGAACACCGCGCCTTCGCCTTCATCTCAGCACTCAGCACTCAGTACTCATCACTTCTTCTTGATGAAGCTTTTGCTTATAACGGTTGCGACCGTCCGCCACCAACTGCGGTGGGCTGCGCAGCATATCTATTCGCTGCTGTTTTTGTCGCCGCTGGTGCTCGGCATTACATACGCTACATTGGCGCGACTCGTGGGCGACGCTTCGGCAGAATGGCAACCTTCGCTTGCGTTGAGCGTGGCGCTCGCGTGGTTTCTAGAGGCTTCCGTGATCGCCTTGAGCATGTCGCGCGCGAGCCGCGAGATTTATCATCTTCGTCAACCCGAATCTTTTCTCGAAGCTTTGCCCGTCGCCCGCGCGACGCATCTTCATGCGGCGTTGGTGACGCGGCTTGCACGCACCATGCTGGTGGGCACGGTTGTTTTAGTCGCCCGCTCGCTTTTGAATCAAGGAGACTTACCCTTTGCACACGGTTTGCTGCCGCTCTCTTTATTTATCCTTATTACCGCACTGACGCAGATGCTGGCCGCGCTCAACTGGATTCACTGGGGGCACACCAGAGACAAGCCCGTCACATTCGGAATCAGCTTGGTGCTCTTGCTCGCTGTTTCAATCGCCGGGTTGCTGCTCTTGCTTATCGTCGCTCCCCGTATGCTGCCGGTCCAGGTTCCCACGTGGTTGTTGATAAGCGGCAGTCTTTTAACCGTCGCGCTCTACTCCCTGGCGCGCGGGGTACACGGACGCTGGCGCGTCTTCGACATTGAACACGTCAGGCGACTTCAAACAATCAATCAGTGGAGCGTTTTTCGCGCGGGCTTGACCGGGCTTTTACATCGCCGGGGGATTGACCGAGCCGTAGCGGCGCAACTCGCTCGCGATCTTCAGTTGACCATCCGAACCTTTTCTTCCGCCGTGTACGTCGCTGCGGGAACGGCTGCCCTCTGGCTCATCGTACTGCTTACGGTTCTAATAACCGATCTGCTTCCAGAGGGGCAGAATTCCCCCTTCGATGTGGGAAGCGATTGGTTGAGCAACACATGGCTGCCCCCGGTCATGGCAACAAAGTTTGCCTGCGTTTTTGCGGTCGCGTCACTAGCAGCTTTGTTACCGATCCTGGTTGCGTATCAGATTCCCTACTTCTGGCTGGAACGCGCCGCGGGTACAACAGCCGAACGGATGTGGGAAGCGAAGATGTGGTACACCAGGCTGGTGAGCATGCCGGTGCCGTTCGCCGCGTGGTTGATCGGCTGGGCAAGCGGCGAGGTGCCGTTTGTTTACTCGCTTCCGCTACTCTTTGAATGCCTGTGGCTGTGGTGGCTGGTCAGTTCACTGATAGGTCTGCTTTGTTTCGAGATGCCTGCACAACCCGGCCTCGCGATCATCTTGATGATGACCTTGGGCTTGGGATTCGGGTTGTTGGTCGCGCTCGCCTGGCCCATAGGGTTATCACTCTATGCCTTCGGATTCGCTCAGATGATTGAGCGCGGCCACGCGCGTGCGCATTACTTCATCACGACGGGGGGAGATTGAACAACGAGTTCGTTACGGTCGAGGCGGTCACGAAGCGTTACTCAAACGTTGTGGCGGTTGACGACTTGAGCCTGTCCGTGATGGCGGGCGAAGTTTATGCTCTGCTTGGCGCAAACGGGGCGGGCAAGTCAACGCTGATTCGCATGATCGTCGGCATCACGACTCCCGACTCCGGTGCCGTCCGCGTTTGTGGCGAAGACCATGCGCGGCGCGGCCCAAGCACCAAGCGACACCTCGGCTACCTGCCTGAAGAACTGACTTTATACGAGCGGCTGACCGGGAGCGAATATCTCGCTCTGGTTGCCGGGTTGAAAGAGATCGACCCGGCCAAGGTTGCCGAAGAACTCCAGTTCTTTGAGCTAAGCGGGGTCGCGGGTAAGTGGATCGGCGGGTACTCGCTCGGGATGCGCAAGAAGTTGGGGCTGGCAGCAGCGATGATCGGCAGTCCGAGCGTGCTGGTGTTGGATGAACCGCTCAATGGGCTTGATGTCGAGATGATGCGTAAGCTCCGGTCGCGTCTCGAACGCGAGCGCGAGTCCGGGCGAACGGTATTGATCTCTTCGCATGTGATGAGCTTTATCGAACGCACTTGCAACCGCGTCGGGATTATGCGCGCCGGGCGGTTGGTGGCCGAAGGCTCACCCGGAGAGTTGCGCACGAAGACCGGGATGTTTGATGAGCCATTTGAAGACGTCTTCTTTCATCTGGCGGATTGATTTGATTCCTGCGCTAATTTTATCCTTAATTGTTCGCATCCTTCGCCGCTTGCATGTCGATATTCGCCGGTTTGATCTCTTGCGGAATGAACTGCCGGTCAACAACCTCGGCAATTGGAACGGGTCGTTCAAGGATGCCGATCTTCAAGGCCATGTCGTGTATCTGCTGCAAGTCTTCATCCGTCGGCGTCAGCATCCGATAGCTCACGCGGTCGGGCGGCTGAGTTAAAACGTGGCGCACAACCCGCTCATTCTGCCGGAAGTATGGTGCCGAGAGTTTCGCGGCATCAAGCCGGTGCTGCTCCGCCCATTCGCCCGATTCGGCGATGCCGCGCACCAGATCCCGCACCACCTCGGGTCGGTCGCGAATCAAATCTTCATGCACCACCAGCACGCACGAGATGAAGCCGGGCCAAATATCTTTGGCGTGATGCAGCACGCGCCCCGTGCCGTCGAGTTCGGCTTTCGCGGCGTGCGGCTCGCCGACGAAGTAAGCGTCAATCGCCTTTGCCGCCAGCGCCCCGGGCATGTCCGGCGGCGGCAGTTCGACAAACCGGATCTCATCTTCGCGGATGCCTTGATCCTCCATCAATTTATGGATCACAAGATTCTGATTGCTCGCCCGGCTCGGGATGGCAAAGACTTTACCGCGTAGGTCGCGCAAGGACTCAGCGGCGAGGTCCTGACGCACCATCACGGTTGAGCCGTCGCGGTGACCGAGGTAAACGATTTTGACGGGCACACCCTGCTCGCGAAGTTTCATCGCGAGCGGAGCCAGAAGAAACGTCGCTTGCAGACGGCCGCTTTTTATGGACTCAACAACCGTGGGGAAGTCTGTGAAACGTTGCGACTCGAACCGCGTCGCGGTGCTCGTCCGCGTCGCGTAATCCGTCACGGGGCAAGTCAGATGGCAAGTAACGGGCAGGAAGCCGACCCCTAACTGCTCACGCGACTTAGTCGAGTTGGTTACGGCTGTGTTGCCGGTCGCGAAACGCTGCCACGGTTTGAAGCGGAGCACGGTAAGTACCGAGATAAACGCAAGCGCCATAAGCACAAATCGCGCGGTTGACGAACGAAACATAATAACTCCTTAACCATTCCTAATTGATGTTAGCACGCACCAATCTATCGTCAGTTTCATTTTCTAAACCTAGTTCCGCAAGGATGCGTTGCACAGCATCGACAACCTCCGCTTGCACGGGACTGCGTGGACGCGGCACAGTCAATCTCAATTCCATGCGGATGCAGGCCGGTCGCTCGGTAAGCACAATGATGCGGTCGGCGAGTTGTGCCGCTTCTTCGATGTCATGCGTGACAAGCACGACGGTGCGCGGGCGCGTTTCAAGCAATCGGGCGAGTTCCTCCCGCATGCGCAGACGCGTCAGGTAATCAAGCGCCGAGAACGGTTCATCGAGCAGCATGATGTCCGTTTCGCCGGCCAGCGCACGGGCAAGTTCAACGCGCTGGCGCATCCCGCCCGAGAGTTGGTGCGGGTAGTGTTCGGCAAAGCCGTGCAAGTTGATTAGGTCGAACATCTCGGCGAGTTGCCGCATGCGCTCTGCATTGTCCTGCACGTGGCGCAAGCCCATTTCGATGTTCTCTCTCACGGTGAGCCACGGAAACAATCCGTCTTGTTGGTAGACCATGCGTGTGCTGCCGGTGCGCGTGACCGTGCCCGATGTTGGACGGTCAAAGCCGGAGAGCAGATTGAGCAGCGTTGTTTTGCCGCAACCCGAAGGGCCGACGATGGCGACAAACTCACCACGCCTGACTTCAAGCGACATGTCGCGCAGCACCTCCAGAGAGTCGAAGGAGCGCGACACGCTCGCGAGTCGCAGTGGCTCAGTTAAGTCCTCGCGGCTAACGTTCATAACCCCACCGCACGCTTGGCAGAAGCATCAGGCGAACCAACAAACGATCAACGACGACACCGATTGCGCCGATGACGATCATCCCGACCACCAGCAAGTCCATACGCAAACCGTTGCGTGCGTCCCAAATGGCAAACCCCAACCCATCGCGCCCGGCGATCATCTCCGCCGCCACCACTACCACCCACGCCAGCCCCGCCGTGACGCGCAGAGCCGTAATGACTTGCGGCAGAATCGCGGGCAGCGTTACTTCGCGAAGCAACTGCGAACCCCCTAAGCCGTAATCCTCAGCGACGCGAAAGTAGATTGTCGGGATACTCGCCACCGCCGCTGTCGTCGCCAGCACGATGGGGAAGAACGATGCCATGAAGATCAGAAAGATGGCGGGCAGATCGCCGATGCCGAACCAGAGAATCGCAAACGGTATCCACGCGAGCGGCGAGAGACTGCGGAAGAAGTTAACCAGCGGCAGCAACGCTTGACGAAAACGTGCCCGATGTCCGAGCACGAGTCCGAGCGGAACGCCCGCCCCTGCGGCGATGGCAAAACCAGTACACACGCGAAACAAAGAGGCAATGATGTCGTCTAGCAAACGCCCCGATTGAATCTCTTCCAAAAAGCCACGCACAACATCAAGCGGTGATGGAAACAGCGACGATGGGAAGACGGTCAAAGCCGACAGCACACCCCACAACACGACGATTAAAAACATTACTATCAAAGGAAGTAGAGGCGCTTTTGTGGAAGATGTTTGATCTATCATTACGGCAAAATCGAAAGCATGAAACTCTCGCGCTTGTGGGTTGATTTCAACCGGCTGCCTCGGTACAAAGGCTTATTTGGATGTGGTATATTCAAGCACCAAATTTTGACACAATGAAAGCTCTCTGCGCTAGTAGAGCACGTGTAAGAGGTGCGGAGTCCCAAGTTCTTAAATCTTGTGAAAACCTCCAACCCGGTAACTCCGTACTCTATAACTTCGCACGCCGAACTCTTAATTCATGAACGCTTTTTTACCCGCTCGTCGATGGCCGTCTGCTTCGGTTCTTATACTGCTTGTCTCGTTGATTGCCGCCAGCGCGACTCTCTCATGTCGCCGCGACAATCTTCCCGATCCATCTTCAAAAGAATATCGCGATGTAGTGTCAGCGTTCTACACGGGGCTTGCCTCGCTTGATGTCGGCGATGACAGCCGCGCCGAATGTTACCTGACCTGGACCACTCAACTTGTCCCCGATGAACCGGCGGGCTGGGCCAATCGTGGATTGCTGCTGCTGCGCCAACGAGAGTTTGATAAAGCCTTTGAGGATTTAGAGCGTGCGCGCCTGCTTGCTCCCGACAATGATCAGATCAACGTTCTGCTCGCCTCGGTTGAAAGCAATCGCGGTCGCTTTAATGAAGCGATTACACTGCTGCGAAAAGCTGTAGCGGCGAACCCGCAGAACCTTCGCGCACGCTACGCGCTTGCCAGCGAGATTGAGCGCGCGGGTGGGGAAGGCGGCGACCGCGAAGCGCAAACTCTGCTTGACGAAATTTTGCAGCGGCAACCCGACAACCTCGCCGTCCAGCTTGAACTCGTAAGACTGGCCGCCAAGCGCGGCGACGCGGAAACGCTGCGCACCGGCGTCGCACGTCTTGCGGCAAATCCGGTGGTGCAAACTCCAGATGTGCAAGGACAGTTCGCGGCGTTGCAGACGGCAGCGGGCAGCGGCAATCCTCGCCTCGCGGCAAATCGCGTTGCCTTCCTGCGCAACGTGCTGGTGCGCACTCCGCAGTACCGCAAGAGTCTGCGCCAGGTACGAACGCCGCCGGAAGAGGGCGGTGAGCCGCTCGCGAAGTTCGTCAGCTTGCCGTCGCCTGAACCGAATCCGGCCGCCACGGATACAGGAGTCACATTCACGGCGGAGACATTACAGTCCGATGCAGGCGGCAAAGCTTGGCCCTGGAGCGGCGTGGTTTCATTAACCGGTGAGGGAGCGCCCGCGACTGTGGTCGCTGATGGACGCGAAGTTCGCATCATGAGCGGCGCAACACTCGCTTTTCCCGGCGGTTCACAAGCCCCTGCTCCGGGAGGGCACGGCATCCTCAGCGCTGATCTCAACTATGATTGGAAAACCGATTTGGTCTTTGCCGGTGCGGGCGGCGTGCGCCTGTTTCGGCAGGGAGACGCGAACCAGTGGCGCGATGTCACGCCGCTGACGAAACTGTCTCCGGCAATCATCAATGACTCTTACGCGGGCGCGTGGGCGGCGGACGTTGATCTCGATGGCGACCTCGACATCGTCCTCGGCAAGACGGAAGGCGCGGCGCGCGTGCTGCGCAACAATGGCGATGACACATTCAATCTGCTCGAACCATTCAGTGGTGCTGCCGGTTCGTTGCGAGGTTTCGCCTGGGCTGACATAGATGCCGACGGCGACCCCGATGCGACGCTGCTCAATGCCGATGGACAATTGCAAGTTTTCGCGAACGAACGCGCGGGCCAGTTCACTTTGCTTCCATCTCTGCCGACAGGGAACCGCGCGGTTGGGCTTAGCGTCGCGGACATCAACCGTGATGGTCTGCTCGACATCTTAGCCTTGAATGCGGATGGTCGGATCGTGCGCGTCTCGATTAACTCAGAAGGCACAGCGGGGCCGACTTGGAACACAGCGGAGTTGACGCGCTGGACCATTCCGGGCAGCGATCCGCTTGGCAACGCGGCAATCGGGGCAGCGCGACTCTTTGCCGCTGATATAGATAACAACGGTGGCCTCGACCTCGTCGCATCTGTCATGAACGGGGCGAGCACGGCGGGCAGCGACGGAGGCACATTCTCGCAAGCATGGCTAAGTGGTAAGAATGAAAGGGAAGAAAAGTTCACGGCGCTTGGTACGCCGACGGGGGCGCGCGTCTTCGCCGTAGCAGATATGACCGAAGATGGTCGGCTCGATTTCGTCGGACTCTCTGCGTCAGGCCAACCGCTGCGCGCTGTCAATCGCGGCACCAAGAATTATCACTGGCAAGTGATTCGTCCGCGTTCACAACAAGCGACCGGCGACCAGCGCATCAACTCGTTCGGCATCGGCGGCGAGATGGAGATCAGATCGGGTTTGCTGGTTCAGAAACAGGTAATCACATCACCGCTCATACACTTCGGATTAGGTGAACAAACCCGCGCCGATGTCGTGCGCATTGTCTGGCCGAACGGCTCGCCCCGCGCTGAGTTCGATCTGCAAGCGGATCAAACCATATTAGCTGAACAACGTCTCAAAGGTTCGTGCCCATCGCTCTTTGCCTGGAACGGCAAGGGAATGGATTTTGTTAAAGATTGCACGCCGTGGAGTTCGGCTTTGGGTCTGCGCATCAACGCGCAGGACACGGCAGACATTCTTCAGCCGGAGGAATGGAACAAGATTCCAGGAAGCAAACTCGCCTCGCGCGATGGCTTCTATGATCTGCGGATCACGGCGGAACTATGGGAGACTTTCTATATCGATCACTACTCGCTGATGGCGGTGGATCATCCGGCGGGAACAGAAGTCTTCGTTGATGAACGCTTCAGCGTCCCGCCGCCGAAGCTTGCTCTATATACAGTCAACACACCCCAACCTTTCGCGAGCGCGCGCGATGATCAAGGTCAGGATGTGACAGACATCGTGCGCGCCGAAGACGCGC
>JACCTF010000334.1 GCA_013812565.1 Pyrinomonadaceae bacterium
CCGCGACACCTCGCACAGCACCGACGTTCGCTCCCAACAGTAAGAAGATTCCGATTAAAATTTTCAACTTCATTGCTGTCCCTGATCCTTAATGGTAGTTTTCGTCGAGTTTGCTTCCGACATATCGTTAATGATTTTTACAAGCTGACTCGGCTTTGCCAATCCATATGTACGTGTCCATTGTCCTTTAGCTTCATTGCCGATGATGATGGTCGGCGAGTGATCTTCGGGGCGGGCTGAGGACGAGGCGAGTGCCTTTAGCAATTGATTCATACTGGGTTTGTCGCCGGTGACAAACGTCCAGCCAGTCCCCGCTCTAAATTTTTGTCCCCACGCCTTCAATCTTTCGGGCGTGTCAGTCACCGGATCAACGCTGATTGAAATGAAGTGAACATCTCGCCCGACACGCTCGCCAATCTCCTTCTGTACTCTCGCAAACGTCGCCCCAAGCGGCGGGCAGATCGTCGTGCAGGTCGTGAAGATAAAGTTGATTACAACCAATTTGTCTTTCACCAGATCGCTGTAAAAACGAATGGTCTTCCCGTCCTGGTTCAGCAGTTCGAGATCGGGGATCGTCATTTTCCCCGTCAATTTTCCGTCTAGGGTAAAGGAATGGCTCAGTGACTTTAGATCAAGCCTAGCTGTTGCTGCCGGTTTCCCTTCGCAGTGCCTCACGAGCTTCATCATGGCCCCTTCACCATTCCCTTCCCATCCCACCGTACGTTCAGTTTTCCCGAATACGGCGGTCCGACAGTCTTCCTCACACAGCTTGCGCAGTCGCTCTCTCGTACCTGATCACCCCGCTCCCGATATAAATCATCCCTCGGGCGTACAGGGTGCTGTTCGGATACTTCTTCCATCCGAACCCTCGGCCTTTACTTCTGTAGTTCAGGTACCGCCGAAAACGTATGTTGATGAAGCGTTGCAGCCTCCGAAAGGCTTCGCTTGCGTTGGTGTGCCGGTAGAAGTTCACCCACCCCAGCACCGCTTCATTTACCTGCTTCACGAATTCTTCCGGCTTGATTGGTGCTCGCCGTTGCGTGAAGTATTTGATCCGCCAGCGGATCTTCTGCTGCGCGCGCTTACTCGGAAAGATGTAGATCGCCATCTTCCCACTCTTTGGGCTTCGTCGCTTCACAAAGTGGAACCCGAGGAAGTCGAACCCCTCACTCAGCTTCGTGATTCGCGTCTTCTCGCGATTAACCACCAGTCCCATCCGGCGTGCGATCGCTTCGAATGCTTCGAGCGCTTGCTCGGCGCTCTTGCGGCACACCAGAATCGCATCATCGGCGTAGCGATGCAGCGTGGCCCCGAGTTTCTCCGGGTATCCCCGCTTGTGCCACACTTGATCTAACAGGTTCAAAAAGATATTGCTGTACAGCGGTGAGATCGGTGAACCTTGCGGCACACCTACCGTTGTTGGCTCTACCCGTCCCTGGTGCATGATGCCGACTGTCAGGGTCTGCTTGATTATCTTCAGCATACTGCCATCCACGACCCGCTGTCTGATTAAAGTCAGTAGCTTGTCGTGAGAGATGGTCGTGAAGTAGCTTTGGAAATCGATCTCCACTACTCCCCAGGCCCTTCCTTGATAGAGGTCTGCCCGCACCTCCAAGGAGGCTTTCTTGGCATCCCTTCGCGGTCGATAGCCGTTTGAACAGTCGTGGAAGTCAGCTTCAAAGATCGGTTCGAGGATCAGCTTCATCGCTGTTTGCACCACGCGGTCTTCGACCGTCGCAATCCCCAGCGGGCGCACCCCGCCTTTCGGCTTTGGGATGTCCACCCGTCGCACCGGCTGGAACTGGTAGGTCTTACTCCGCAGTTGCTCGCGCAACTTGCTGATCATCTCTGCTTCTTTGCCGCTCAACACAATCGCGTCGATGGCTTGCCCATCGATGCCCGGTGCTCCGTCGTTAGCTTTGACTTGCTGCCATGCTTCCCACAGAACATCCTCGCGCCACAGCTTGTCATACAGACTGTAGAACTTCACAGTCTTGTCCTGCTTGGCTGTGCAATATAGGGTCCTTTGCAGTTGCCGAACTTGGATCGTTTTGTTCTTAGCCATCAGGCAATCAAAACCTCCTCAACCGCATTGAACTCCGTTAACTGAAGCAGGGCCCCTTCCCTCGGGTGGGGTTATGCTGTCCCGCACCCTCAAGCGGTACTACGAGCCCCGCGGACTTCTCACACGACCGTTGCAGACTTCGGTTGCCCTTATACTGCGCTGTTGCCAGTGACCTGCTGGCATCGCGTGAGACCTCCCGGCCTAGGGTCGTCAAACTGTCACAACGTGCTGCCTCCAACACCCCGGTGCTTGAAGATGGTTCAGTGTTCCGTTGACTCCCCACCTTCTACCAGCCTTCCCGCGCAGACGATACGGTCGGCTCACACAGCTCAGTATGACGAGGCTGATTTGAGTTCACTTTTGTT
>JACCTF010000931.1 GCA_013812565.1 Pyrinomonadaceae bacterium
GCTTTGGTTTGATGTGGTGATCACCGTCTGAAGGCGACGACCTCCTTCATGACCGAGGCACGATTTCTACAAAAATTTCTCCAACGAAAAATTATCAAACCAGACGCGCCCGAAGATTGGGCACGACCCGCTGCCACAATCGTCACGGCGGATCTGGATACGCACGGCCTTTGTTTCACCTGATGTTGTTAACTCTACCGTGTAAGGTAGCCACCCGCTTGTACCTTGTGAAAGCGGCGATGATCGCGCGAGTTCTTTTCCGTCCCGACTCACATCGATTACGGAGACGATCGGTAAACCTGCTGTCACAAGGTCCTCTGTGCGAGCTGTGAAGCTTAAGCGGTACCGGGTTTTCGGTTCAACTAAGACGAGCTGCGTTGCGACTGGGACGAACTGATTCGAGGCGCCGCTCCATTCAATGCACAGACTATGCGCACCCGCCCGCGGCTGGTCAGCGTCGAACCGGACGCGCGCCCGTGGCAACTCGCGCGCGAGCTGCCATCCGAAACCGGGTTCATCATTGTCGGAGGGTTTTTCAAAGCCGCCGTCGGTGATCCTTGCAACGCCGGTTTGATGGTCGCCGCTCTCCCCGCGCCCCGTTCCGGCCCACACCTGATAGCCTTCTTGAAAGCGACCGGCGGCGAACAGTTCGTCGAGCAGCTTGCGCTGATCCCAGTAGGCCGCGCCGCCCGCCGCATGAAACAGCCGAGCGGCTTCGGTGGTGTATCCGTACTTGGCGAAAAAACGTCCGAGCGCGGCACGGGCCGCCGCCGTTTGCGGCCGAACGGCTTGCTCGATTGCCGTGACGTCGCGGCCATAAGATTTCCATGCGAATTCGATAACGGCGGGCAGCAACTCGGGGTCGCTCGTGGCGGCGCGGCGAAGTTCCTCAAAAGCTTCGTCGCGGCGATCCATTCTGAGCAGAAGGTTTCCGAGCTGCCAACGCGGCACGGCATAGTAGGGGGCAAGACGCACCGCTTCGCCAAACGCCGCGAGCGCGCCTTGCTCATCACCCGCCTGTTCGCGGGCGCGGCCGAGCGCCAGCCATAGCAGGTAGCCGCGTGGCCGGAGGAGGGTAGCACGCTCTAACTCCTTGACACTTGCGGCGTACTCGCCATCGCTTGAGAGCGCCATCGCGCGGGCGTAATACGCTTCAGGGTCCGAGGGACTCGAACTCACTGCCACGTTGGCCCACCCAAGACTGCCGCTGCCCAGGCTGAAGTAGGAGCCGGCCAGCCGCGCAAATCCGGCGTGCTTAATAGCCGACATGCCCCAGGAGAAGCAGAGTAAACTTATTATGGCTGTGATGAAACGCATAAAGTGGCGATCAGATGAATCGTCCGGATCGGTTTCACGCTGCGCCCGCTGCATTCTTTGTGGCTAGGCAACGAACGGCGTAGACGACGCCGAATGACGCCCGGGCGACCTCTTCTTTTCGACGCGACCATTGATCGTTGCGATTACCACGAGGGCGGTGCAGATCAATGCGTTGATCGTGATGTGTAACCCAAAGTCAACCAGGCTGTGGAGGACCACCGCAAAAAGCCCGGTAAGCGCGCCGAAGCAGGCCGCGCGGCGGAACGGATCGCTCGCACGCAACGGCGCGCGCGCTTGCCGGACGAAGGCAAAAATGACCCACGCCACGAGCACCGCCCCGATCACGCCGCCACTCGCCAGCAACTCCAGGTAATCGTTATGTGCTTGCTGCGGCGTCCACTTGCCCGAGGAATCATGATACCGGGGTATCGCCGTCTGGTAAGCACCGAAACCGGCGCCAGCAACTGGGTTGGCTTTGATGAGCTGCCACGTCGCGTTCCATATCTCGGCGCGGCTTCTTCCCCTCTGCTCGGCAGAGCCCCCGGTGTTGAGTTCCTTCGACAGAGATTCCAGGCGACCCACGAGCGGGTCGCCGCCCACCCATACAACGCTTATCGCCGCGACGATCATTAAACATGAGACGAGCGCCGCGCGAGTGATCAGTGAGGTGCCGGCGCGCCGCCACCGACCCGGCGTGCTTTCCCGTTGCTTCTGAACGCGGCTCGGGGAGCGTACAGCACCGAGCAGCAAAGCGGCGAAAAGCAGTTGGCCGAGCATGCTGAAAACGGCGCCGCGCGAGGTTGTAAAAACCAGCGCCGTCCAGACAAAAGCTGCCGCCGCTAGGGAAAGAAGCTGTCGGCCACGATGCCCGCGGCCGCCGGCCGCCAAGCCGAGTGCCAACCCGAACGCCATCTCCATCAGAAAAGCGAAGTGGTTACGGTTGGTGAACTGACCGTAGCCCATATCCGGGTGCGGGTACATCAAGGCTACCGCCCCCACCGTAGGTATGTGTAAGGTGATCGCCAAATCATTAGGCCGGATCACTTGTCGCACGATGCCGAACAAGGCGCTCGCCACACCGATTCCGACAACAAGGTACATGAGGGCGCGGAGCCGCTGCCGGTTCGACGTATAGCGTAGCAGAAGCCCCCCGGCCATGACGACGGCAAGCAGCCT
>JACCTF010000342.1 GCA_013812565.1 Pyrinomonadaceae bacterium
CAATAACATAGATGCTTGAGGAGTTTGTGTTCGTGTTCGTCAGAATCGCTGAGCGCGGAACGAAAATGCCTTGCTCGCCGCCCGGCTGTTGAATGCGCGCGGTGGCGAACATGCCGGGACGCAGCAGGTTTTGGGAATTCTCAAGCGCAACTTCGACGCTTAAGACACGCGAAGTGGGATCAACTGCCGGATTGATCGCTGTCACACGCCCGGCGAATTGCCGTTCAGCGTAGCTGCTCACGCTCGTTGAAACCTGCGCCCCCGTACGGACGCGGGCGGCTTCCGCTTCCGGCACTTGCAGAATTAACTTGAGGGGATTAGTGCGCAAGATCGTCGCAATGCGCGATGCCGGTGTCACATATTCGCCTGCGGCGACCGGGCGGTCGCTCACAAAACCGCTGAACGGGGCGCGCACTACCGAGTCTTCAACCGCTTTCTGGGCCAGTGCCACTTGTGAACGCGCGCTCGAAAGCGAGGCTTGCGCAGTTTGAATGCCTTGGTTGTTTCCACGAGCGGCGTTCAGTGCCGCTTCGTACTGCTGGCGAGCGCTGTTGGCTTGCGCTCTCGCGGTCTCGGCTTGCGTGCGCGATTGGTCATAGACGCTGCGCGCGACATCACCCGTTTCGAGAAGGTTGGCATAGCGACGCGCGTTGGTTTCGGCAAGCCGCGCCGCTGCTTCAGCGGATTCGAGCGCCGCCGCCGCCGCCCGCGCTTCAGGAATCGAAGTGGCGTCGAAGCGCCCGTTCGGTCCTAGGCCGAGGCGGACTTCAGCTTGCCGCAGACCTGCCGCAGTTTGTTGCTCACCGGCGCGTGCCTGCTGAAGTCGAAGACGGGCGTCGCGGTTGTCAAGCTTGGCGATCACTGTGCCCTGACGCACGAATGCGCCGATGTCGACGGGCGTCTCGATTACCTGCCCGGAAGTTTCGGGCGCAACGTCGGATGCTTCATCGGCCGCAAGGCTGCCGGTCGCTTCAAGGTACGCCGCTACCTGGTTCGCCGTGGCCGTCGCGGTGGTGACTTCCACGGGGCGCGCCTCGGCGGCTTCGGCAACGCTTGTCGCGCTTCCGCCTTCCGCTTGCTTCGGCTTTGAACCGCACGCAGCAACGAACAGCACAGACGCGGCAAGCGTCCAGATGAGAAGTAATCTATAGGAACCCCTCGCGATCCCTTCGATATTGGCGAAGACGGAAAGACGAGCCAACATAACTTGTGGATTTACTAACGTGGATGAAAAAGAAGCACGCGGCGGATGATCGGTTCCGACCGACATCCGACATCCGACATCTGACATCTCTTTAACGGCTGGCATGGCGAAGACTACTCCTGCTTTCGGGTTGAATTTGATCTTTTATTGAGGGAAGGTGCGGCTGGCCCAGCTTGCAGACCATTGAGGAGCAAGCGCGTAAAACTGTTGATCGCTTCTTTGTCTGTCAGATCGAGCTTCCAGTTTTTGAAGAAAGCTCCCATGATCATGTAATGGTTGAGCATTCCGATAAAGCTGCTCACGGCAAGTCCCGGATGCACACGGCGGAAAGCACCTTCACGCTGACGCTTCTTGATGTAATCACATAGAAAATCGTGAACCGGGCGCGCTTGGCGCTCAAGAAACACATGAGCGAGTCCATGCCCTTCGAGCGCTGAATAGAACATCAAGCGCATGAAGTTGTTGTGTTCATCCCGTCGGTAATGCTCAAACTTCTTTACGGCAATCAGGCGAAACAATCCTTCGTCGTCACGTCGTGCGGCATATTCACGCAACTCTTCAAGCCAATCGACAGAGCACACTTCATTGGCTTTATGGTCGAGGATGGCCGCGTACAAATCGTCTTTGGTGGCGAAGTGGCGAAAGATAATCGCCTCGTTGACGTTTGCTGCCAGCGCAATCTCTTTTGTCGTCGTCCCCGTAAAACCTTTCTGCGAGAAGAGCCGCATAGCTACTTCAATTAGCTGTTTGCGCCGACCCTCGGCGGACATGCGACCCGGTTCAGGCGCATCCGCTTCCAAAGGAGCTGTTAAAGCAATCGGGGATCTTCTTACCAAATGTCCGTACCTCTTTTGTTAACAGTTTTGTAAGTAAGTAATTACTACAAGGCGCGGATATTAAACCCTATGCCATGATCAAGTCAACCATGCGTCTTGATTTTTCTTCTCATCGCGTGCGACTGACAAGGATAATCAATGCATATGCAACCGTTTTAAATCGTTAAAACCGATACCGACAAACGTGCCGCGCGACAAACAATTTTTACGCATTCACCTTCCGCATCAGAAAAAAGCTTTGACAAAGCTGAACACCGAGTTTATGATTAACGCCGTTAAGTTAGCTACTGGTGATTGGAATGGGTATTCAAGAGCGGCGAACGCGACAGAAAGAGAACTTACGGCAAGAGATACTCGATGCCGCACGCGAGATGTTTGTCGAAGAAGGCTACGACAGCGTTTCGATGCGCAAGATCGCCGAACGCATCGAGTATTCGCCGACGACTATCTATCTACACTTCAAAGATAAAGCCGACCTATTCAACCAATTATGCGAGGAGACGTTTGCTAAACTAGCGGAACGCTTAGGAGCGTTGCAGCGTCGCCACACGGATGACCCGCTCGCCTATTTGCGCGAAGGACTGCGCGTTTATATCGATTTTGGCTTGAAGCACCCGAACCATTACACAGTCGCTTTCATCCTCCACCCGCAGGAATCGTGTGACTATAACTTTGAAGATTCCATCGGCAAGCGGGCATTTGATTATTTGCGGACGGCGGTCATGGTGTGCGTCGAGATGAAAAAGTTTCGCCATCTGGATGTAGATACCACAGCACAAGCGCTCTGGGCGGCGGTTCACGGAGTGACTGCGCTGCTGATCGTCCATACCGATTTCCCGTTTGTCGCTAAAAACAGGTTGATTGACCACACCATCGACACAATGATCCGCGGCTTACAGAGCTAAAAATTTTTATCCTACTACTTAACACTGTTACGAGAATGTAAACTGTTAAGAGAGATCGAAAGAGGTTCAACTGACATGGCTTCGCTGGCACGACGAAATCTGTTTCACGACAAAGTTAGATTGGTTGTGACCTTAACCGGCATTGTCTTTTCCGTCGTGCTAGCTTCCATTCAACTCGGTCTCTTCGTCGGTTTCACGTGCGCCACTGCCGACATCATCGACCATTCGGGGGCCGACATCTGGATCAAGTCGGCGGGCGTGCCGAACATGGAGAATGGAGTGCCGTTTTCCGAACGAAAACTGTATCAAGTGCTGGCAACACCCGGCGTCGAAAGCGCAGAGAAACTGATTATTCAATTCGGCAACTGGAAGCGCCCCAATGGTGCGGTTGAGAGTTGCTTGCTTATTGGCTTCAACCCGGAGGACTCGCTGAGTGCGCCGTGGAATCTTGTGCAGGGAAGCATCGCTGAGCTGAAGGCACCGGATACGGTGATCGTCGATGAACTATATAAAGAGAAGCTCGGCGTCACGCATCTCGGACAGGTCGTTGAGATAGGAGGTCGCCGTGCGCGCGTCATCGGGTTTACGCGCGGCATCCGCACCTTCACCACGTCGCCGGCGGTGTTCACTTCGTTTAAGAACGCGCAGAACTACTTTGGGATTCGTAAGGATCAAACCATCTACGTCGTCATTCGTGCGGCGGCGGGAGTCGCTCCCGACGAGTTGAAGAAGCGTCTGACTGCTCGCTTAAAGGATGTGGATGTGTTGACCACAGGGGAGTGGAGCCGCCAGCAACAGTTCTACTGGATGTTTGGCACGGGCGCGGGCGTGACTGTTTTGATCGCCGCGGGGTTGGGCGTGCTGGTTGGCGTCGTCGTTGTGGCGCAAACAATTTATGCCGCGACCGTGGAC